>NZ_JALKIK010000055.1:0-25714 GCF_023050955.1 Anaerobiospirillum sp. NML120511 | reverse complement strand
GCAAAAACGCTTACGAACAAAATCAGACAAAATCAGTGTCAATTTGAAGTTGCTCACACTTCTAAAACATAAATCGTGATCCACCTCATGTTTCAAATTCATCGTTTTTCAGCAATTGATAAATATTATCAATAAGCCCAAATTCATCAGACTTTTCTACTGTCAAAGAGCATATAAATCAGCATTACTAACAGCCCCAGCAGCGCCAAAGTCCCCAAATCCTCAAGAACAAAGATAGAAGCACAAACAAATGTCAATATGAAGTGAGCGAAAATCAGCGATTTTTACCCTTAAAGCATCCAACTTTATCTATGTGCAAGCTGCTGACTTGCAGCTTTTGAGCAAAAGACCAGCAGTGAGGCATAAGATGCAGTGAGCTGAGCTGGACATGCTTTAGTTCTGCGACCTGCGACATCCATGGTTCGTCATGCATCCTGCTCGATGCCGCCTGCGTCATGCATCCTGCGTCCTGTGACCTCCCTGATGCGTCATGCATCCTGCCCCATGCGTCCAGCGTCATCCTGAGCTCTCCCTCTGTCTGTTTAAAAGCCGCTATTTACAGGCCTTTGTGTCTCAGTTTGCCTTGAAGATCACTTTTCTGTCCCATGAAACAACATACCCCCAGACCATTTAGATGATCACGGGGGTATGTAAAGAAAGGTCAATATTTATCAGGCCTGAAATGGGGGCTTCTTGCCAATACGCTGCCATGAGGTACGCAGGATACTCATATGGGCCTGAGAGTAGATTGCGTATGCTGATAACAGCAGAGAACCGACAACAAACTGAACGCTCTCATTTTCTCTTATGCTGGCAAGTGAGCATTCAGAACTGGAAGGATATGGACTGCCATCGCTGTTTGGCCTGATACTCCAGGTCGAGCCCAGTACACGACCGTAGTAATTAAATCGTGCAACGCTGCGTCCCAGCTGCTGCTGATCGGCTGCGTTTGAGGACAGGGCTGCAACCATGGCATTTTTCACATCTTCAAGATGCTCAGGCGAGCCACAGACATGCATGAGCCTGCAGCGCCCCACCTCAGCCCAAAGCGGCCTTGCAGACAGGCTGCCTGTACCTCTGTCCTGACCCCTTGAACCGCTGATTTCCATATCAGAGCTGTCATGTCTGGTCTCCATCAGACGATTGTATTCAGCCTGACTTAAAAGGTAGCTCTGCGCCTGAAGCATACAGTACTTAAAGCGCAGCAGCTCAGGATCGCAGTCCATGACCATATCCCAGTTCAGATCAGCAGCGCCCGCACCGACCGCAGCTCCGCCATGCGCGCTGGCTTGAGCGCTGGCATGAGCATCGGTATGGGCTTGCCCTCTTGCTGCGGCAGCACCGGCAGCAATGTAGTTGCCTGCGTCAGCTCCAGTAGCCGTGCCATAACCGTTACGGCCATGCGCCTGCTGGAAAGCATCATGAGCTGACTCAATGCCAGTTACGCCAGCACTGCCCATTGCGCTGTCAGTTGGGGCACAGGCTGCTCTGTCAGATGAAGAAGGTAACTGGCCATTATGGTCAGAAGGCACACCGCCGGTTCCAGAGCTGCGCCTGTCAGCACTTACCTGAGCCGGAATGAAGGATCCGGTAATAGCGTCAAATGAGCCCTCAATGCGTGCACTGTCGCCACTGTCATCAGCTATGGCAGCTGCCGGACCTGTGGCTTCGCCCGATCCGGACAGTTCACTACCGGAACTCTCAGAGCCAGCCTGGGCACCGGCATCAACAGCAGCACCACTGGAAGATGAGCCACTTGCAGTGCTGATAACGCTGGATGCCTTGAGCTTGCGTGTTGTCCAGTTGAACTTGTCATAGCTCTCAGACTTCTTTTCCTGTGGCTTTGCCAGCTGATTACCGCTGTTGACACTTACTACAGTGACATCCTCACAATTATCTTCGTCATCGGCTGCCGCCTCCTCGGAATCATGAGCTGCAGAGCCCTCGGCTTCACCGGCATCATCAAGGTCAGCATAGTCATCATCTGCATCGTCTACTTCATCAGCTTCGTAATCTGCCTCATCGACCTCATCAGCATCAGCATCAAAGTCGCTGTCGTCTTTACCGGCATCATCAAGGTCAGCATAGTCGTCATCTGCCTCGTCGACCTCATCAGCTTCGTAATCTGCCTCATCGACCTCGTCAGCATCAACATCATCATCAAAGTCGTTGTCATCATCAGCCTCGTCATAATCATCGTCGAGGTCATAGAGCTCGTCGTCACCATCAAGATCTGACTCGCCCTCATCTGATGCGCCCTCAAGGTCGTCAAGGTCGTCATCTACATCATCTGTGTCGCCTGTATCAGCGCCGGCTTCTTCAGAATCTATATCGTTGTCAGACTCCTCTTCATCTTCATAAGCGTTACTTTCACTTTCGGCCTCATCATCATTGAACTCGCTGAGCTCATCATCCTCTTCGGCCTCATCATCAATATCCTGGTCGTCCTGGTCTTCGTCTTCCAGATCACCATCAGGGTCGTCGAGGTCTTCGCCTTCAAGCTCGAGCTCATCAGCAAGTTCATCATCCTGAGCATCATCGTAAGGAATATCAGCGTCATAAGAGTAATCAGCCTCATCCTCGCCGTATGCTTCCAGATAAAGGTCATCCTCATGATCTGACGTCTCATCATGTTCATCCAGATCCTCAGGGAGGTCATCATCAGGGTCAGCCTCGTCATCAGAACTGTAGCCGGAGTCGGACTCATCTTCTGAATCAACCTCTGCATCAAGCTCTGCATCATTGTCTAAATCTGAATCAGCTTCGCTTTGCTCAGTGGCGTCATATACACCATGGGTATGCTCTTCTTTATCTGCATCAGCCTGTGCAAGAGACTCAGACTCACTGCCTGAAGAAACAGCCTCAGCCTGGACAGTATCATTAACTGCTGAGATGTCCTCCTTTATAGAGGTCGAACGCCCTTCATCACCAGCTGCCTTATCACTGTCGGATCTGCTGTCAGATGTATGGCCTGTTTCAGAGCCGGCACGCAGACCAGCTGCTGCATCTGCAGGAGTAAGCAAAAGGGAGCTTTGTCCGAGGCCGGTGCCCTGACTGTGGTCATGAGTGTCTGCTGCCTTGATGCCTGAAGCCGGTGTCATCCCGGTGAGTGTTGTCTGTCCTAATAAGACATTATGGGTACTGCTCTCCACAGCAAGCTGTGAGTCAGCTGCATTAAAGAGGCTAAGCGAGGCTGAGTCATTGCCCAGCTTTACAGTACTGCCAGAGAGAGCTGACAGCGACAGCTGTGACTGACTTACAGCCGGAGTTATCGCAAAGTCTGATGTCAGGGACTCATAGTCACTGTTATCGGCAATACCTGCAGCAGTACCATCAGCAGCAGAAATGTCCGACGCGCTCCGGGTTGCTGAGGCAGCATTAACAAGACCAAGGCCGGTCAGGTCGTGAGAACTTTGCTCCTGAGAGCTGTTATTGCCCATCTGGTTCCTGGCTGCGTTGCTGCTTCCTGCTGAATCTGATTGAGCGGAATGTGACTGAGCTGACTCTAAATCAGCTGTCTCTGACTGAGCTGACTCAGATACTGATTCGTCTTCATCACCCTCTGATTCAACGCCTGTTTCATCATATGCTGACACCAGCTGAAGCTCAGGGGCAGAGCCCTCGGTAACTGATGCTTTGGCTGCGGCTCTACGGTCTGCAGACGTATCATCGCCACCAGCTTCAGCTCCCCTGTCAGCAGCCGTGCTCGCAGCATGAGTAGCAGCTGAACTGGTGGTAGCAGCTGAACTGGTGGCTGCACCTGCAGCTGCAGGAGTAATAACAAAGCCATTGTCAGAAGAGCTGTCACTGTTTACGGTTAACCCCTGCAGTTCACTGGCCTCTTTGTTATCAGCACTGTTATCACCTGCTGACTCCACACTCTCAGAAAATTCTGCCTCACTGTCATCAGCCGAACTGGCAGTATCTGCACTTTGTAAAGTGCTGGTTGTCCTGGTAGCCCAATCCTGTGCTTTGAGTACGTGATCGCCCAGATCACTGGCATTATCAGCGCTTTTATCAGACTGGGCCTGCACTGATGCTGCAGGAATAAGCTCCAGACCGGAAACTGTGGCGTTTCCGGCACGACTTACCATAAGTCCTATACTGTCATCAGCGCTGTAACCTGCTGCCGGAGTAACCAAAAGACCACCGGCATCGATCAGCAGACCACCAGACTGAGATTCACTGCTGTCTTTATGAGCGCTGGTAATATCCACCGCCCTGGTTCCGGTACCGCTACTGGTACTGCCCTCTGCCCTGGCGCCGACACTGTCGCTGGTACTGACCCCATCACTTGCCATGGATCCTGTCCTTAATGGAGCGCTGCTCCTTGCTGATGAGCGCCTTTTATCTGCAGGCAGCTCATCGTCAAAGAGATTGCTTTTAGGGACCCAGGTACCGGTTTGTGAGTCAGCTGTTGCCTGTGCATCTGACCGGGCATTTTCAACTGTCTCTTCTTCCTTTAATGAACCACGAAATACCCTCCTGCTGCCTGAGTCCTGATCTTCGTCCTTTGACAGATAGCGGTCAGCTACCGAGTCAAAGTGAGCACGGGCCCTTGCAGTATAGGACGTGTCATCAGCATCAGTATCCTTAAGGAAAGCAAGCATACCCTCTACTCCCAGGTAGAGATCGTTACGAGGCTCTTTACGGTTACGCCCGCGTCCACCATGACGTTCTTTTCCTGAGGCCTTTTGCTCAGTTAAGCTGCTGTCACGACTACGTCCTGCTGATTTGTCCTTAGTAGAGCGATCTTTGCCCGACTCAGATTTAGCGCCATTTTTGCCTTTCTTTGCTGACTTGCTGTCCTGAGCTTTATTGTGGGCCGCTTTATGATCCCCGGCGCTGCAAGAGTCAGCCTTCCTGTCATGAGCAGTACTGGCATCACTGGCGTCACCGCTCCTGGACTTTGTTTTTCCCTTGAGCTGCTGGTCCTCATTATGCTCAACACTTTTCTTTTGATTATGTAAAGCACTTTCAGAGGCTGCATGGTCAGACTCTGCATCAGCTGCACTTGCAGGCGCAGCTACAGCTGCAGCTGCAGCTGCAGTCTTATCATCGCCTGCAGCATCCAGCACTGCATCGGCTGCATCTGCAGCTGCATCTGTTACTGCAGTGGCAGGCTCTGGCGCTGCCGGGGAATGTTCAGGCTCTGAGTTCTGGCCACTGCCAGCAGATGCAGGCGCAGCTGCAGGAGCAATATCGAGCAGGCTGTCGGCATTGCCACCTGCAGCCGGGGCAATATCGAGCAATCCACTGTCAGAACTCGAGCCGTTATCAAGAGACAGGGCTCCGGCCAGTCCTGAGGCAAACTTCATCCCACTGTCACTGTTAATGCTCTCATTGTCAGCGCTCTGCGACTGTACACCGGCACTGTCATTGCCCTTGTCGGATTCAGAGACAACAGTGCTGTCGCTGTCCTGATCCTGCTGCTCTGCCTTGTGCCTGGAGCTGCTGCTTTGAGCTTTTGATTTTGAACCTGACTGGTCCTGTTGGCCCTCTGCCATGCCCTGGACTGTATGCTGTGGGCCTGATACTTTACCTGCTGCTGCACTGTCATTATGGGCAGATAAGGCAGCCTTTGTGCCCTCTGCACGGTCTGATACCTTGGCGGCGGACTGCCTGTCTCGTGCACGGGCTGGCTCCTCAGCGGCAGTGTTCCTGTCTCCTGCACTGGATGGAATAACTGCAGCGGACTCTGTGGTTCCTGCAATGGCTGCGTGTGAGGACTGTGCAGCTGATGCTCCGGTTGCAGCTGCCACAGCCGGGGTGACATCAAGGCCGCTGGTTAAGGATGGACCAGCTGCCGGAGATATATCAAGGCCACTGGTGTGAGAAGGGGCAATACCGGCAGCCGGCATGGTATCCAGACCGCTGGTAGCTGACGGCATCTGACCGGCCGCATTTTCAATGGATAAGGAGCCTGCTGAATTGCCAAAGAGATCAGCCGGGGTTATGAAGGTGACCAGATTGCGGTCTTTTTTGTACAGGCGCTCCTGAGTGTTGCCCGATACCGGAGACAGAGCTGATCTGCTGTCGGCTGTGGCGCCGTTCAGGCGCATACGGCTGCGGGCCCATGCCGGGCTGTTAACCAGACAGTTGAGTCGGACAATGGCCGGTACAGGCTGATTGGCAAAGTACTGGGCAAGCTGGTCTACCAGCTGCTCAATGCTCAGCTCAGGATTAACACGGGCCAGGCTGTAAAGCGACTGAATAACATTTTCAAGTCCGGCAAGAGCAAAACCATAGAGAATACCGCCGTCTCTTACAGTGCAAAGACAGCGTATCAGACGGGCAATAAGCTCAAGCCGGTCACAGGCATCCTGACCAAAGTCCACAGGGGAGAAGACCGCGCAGTTGCCCTCACAGCCGGACAGACCGGCAGAGCCGGTTGCGTCAGCCCCGGCAGCCTCAGCCCCGGTGGCATTTGCTTTCCTGGCGTGGTCCTGCGGTGCTCCTGCTGACTGCCGGGCCTGTGCCTGCTGCTCCTTTGCCATACGGGACTTTTGCACAGCTGTGAGACCTGAACTGCCAAAAAGGGCAGCCATAAGAGCGATCTGCTCTTTGTGCTGAGGTGAAAAGCCCCCAAAGACAGAACTGCCCAGGTTCAGGTCAGCCGGGGTAAAGCCAATTTCACGCAAATGCCAGGCAAGCGGATACAGGCCGAGCAGGGCCCGGGCCATGCTCAGGAAATAAATGGAAAGCTTAAGACGGCTTTGCTGAGACAGGAAAGAATTAATCTCCAGCAGACGCAGCTTTTCGGCGCTCGAAGGAGCACGGCTTTTGATTTCACTGCTGACCAGGCCTACCTGCAGATTAAGCTCCTTACGGACAAATGCATCGATAAGACCCTGCAGTGCAGCGCAGCGGGCATCTGCAGCCTCCAAGGCCAGCATGACCTGTTGATGCAGGCTGCTTTGCTCAAGGCGTGCCACAGCCTCCCTCATCGGGCGGTCCTGACCAGTGATATCGAGGCGAAAGCCAAGATGCTCAGGTATGGGACCGTCAAGGAAATAAAGTGTATTGCTGTTAAAGCTCTGCCGCGCGGCCTGGCGCAGCGGAAGCATAAGTTCTGCAAGTTGTACGGACATGTTATGAGGCGTCTTATACACAGCGCCGTCAGCTCTTATCTCTTATCTGCAGGCAGGCCCGCTCAGGGCCAGCGGCCCCCGGCATGCTGCCATGCAGCTGCATGGCCATCATACGGCCGCAAGCAGTAGCACATGCCAGTCAGACCGTCGGCAAGGACGCCGTCCTGGCAGGTCCGGGCTGAGCAGCACAGCACGGCCACGCCGGCATGAGCCGCAGCGGGCCGCATATTGCTGCTTGCCCGGCTTTGCAGTGCCGGGCCTTTCTGGCTGCCGGAAAAGGAAGTGTCGGCCTTACTGGCTTCAGGGCTCCAGGCCCTCAGGCCACGGCGTGCATATGCAGCCTGCCTTACAGCCAGGCCGGCCATGAACGACCGTGCTCACTACAGTACTTACTGCTTGTCTGCCCATACCTGTGATTTAAGGCAGGGGGCCATGCTGACCAGAGATATCAGAGCTGACAGGTTCTTAACTGTTATTACTCAAAAACCACTGACGCACATGCATGCATGTCTGCCTGCATTAACCTCATCTGTATCTGTCCGTTTTCATCTCTTAATTCCTGCCTCCCCCTTACCCTGCAATCATCTTCATACCCGGTGTTCCGGAAGAGTCCTGCACTCTGCAGCAGCCGATGCAGCCTGCTGCAGTCGGGGACTTAAAGCCCGCTGCTCATGACTGACAGGATTACTGTCCTGGCTGACGGTGCATAACCGGAGCCTGACTGTGGCCCTGAGCCTACAGACCCTGAGAGCTCTTTACCACTGCAATGCAGTGACAGCTTTCTCAGGTCGTCTCAGTTAGCTCTGCATGGTTAACTTACCGCAATGGCAGGCGTCGGGTCAGTACCTGATCGGCTCTTTGAGCTGGCCTTGAAGCCGCTATGGACTTACTGAGCTCATGGCGCGTGGGCTGCACAGGCCTGGCTGCAGGTCCTGTCAGGCCATGCCAGTCACAGCTGCATGACTCATACTGTCAGTTCGGGCATAGCCGCAATCTGCAGACTGTATCAGGCTGACTGGTTCTGATCAGAGGCTTGTGAGCCCTGATGGCCCTGATGAAGTCATTAGCCCTTGCTGATGGCTCTGTCCAGGTATAGGGCACTAACCGAAAGGAACCAGCTCTTAGCGAAATGATGCAGAGCTGACGGTAAGGCAGCAGGCGGCTGTGACAATAATGCTCGAGGACCGGCCTTAGAACAGTTATGAATGCCGGGGCTGACCATTGCCAGAACATTGCCGGGGCTTGCCTGCTTTCAGGTAACGGCGTGCAGGCATGGTAATGCCAGTACAGCCGGTCCTGGGGTGCTGTGAGCGCATAAAGGTAACAGGAGGCGTACTGCTGCGTCAGAGACGGGCAGTATTAAGAGATGGTGGACGGAAAACAGGAGAGGAATAAAGCAGATATGATGCGTGCGTCAGGTGCCTGAAAGCGGCAGTTGTCATGGCCTGAACATCTCTCTGTCAGGTACTGCAGCTGCGCAGTTCTGATGAGGACGGGCAGCGGGCCTGTAATGGGCTTATTGATGCTGCCGGCTCTTCCGGGGGATTATATTAACCGGCTCGAGCTGTTAAGGCTTTCACCGTGTCGCCGTGGCAGATATATATCCTGGCCGGGACGGTTACTGTAAGGACAACTGGTTTTTGAGGTGGCGATTGCCACGGGCCTGGCTTTGAAGTCAGCAGGATATTTCCTGAAACTGACGGTGAGGCAAAACCATGGCCGGAGCCGGGCGCGTAACCCTGACTCGGAAAAGAAACTATCTGTGAAATTATACCAAAATCAGCTGCAGCGCGCGACGGCACGTCAGTTCAGCCCACGCCCCGGCCTGGCCCGTGCACCACCAGGGCCGGAACATACTTCCACAAGCGCAGCAGGCATGAAGATGATATGGCCACGACAGTGACCATATGCCTCAGGTGAGGACAATCTGGAGGAGACGGGCAGCACATGGCAGAGATGGCCCAGCGCACTTTACCCTGGGACAGGGACGTCTGTCGCCATGGCTTTCGTTTGCCCTCGTCGGAAAGTCGCTCGCCGGGACATCGGTCGCAAGCGCCTGGGTCTGCCATGGCCTGGGGCGTCGGTCGCCATGGCTTTTGTTTGCCCATGCCGGAGAGGCCGCCGCCGGGACGTCTGTCGCCGGGCCATCAGTCTTCCAGCTCCGGGGAGTCAGTCGCCGGGGTATCTATCTTCCGTCAGCCTGCCGCTACTGGGCGCGCCGGGGCGGGATGAAAGTTCAAAATTCCTGGCCTGAATATAATCAGCCCCGGAATGCGTGAGCACTCCGGGGCTGAATGGGGAGCCGTGCGGCCCGGGTCAGAGCTTCCCTGAAAGCCCGGTCAGGGGGCTGTGCCGGCCTCAGGGATTGCCTGGCAGGCTGCTTTTTGATGCCCTGAGGGACACAGGACAGCTGCCTGCACATTGTGGTCTTACTTATCCTCATCAAGACTTGATGCAAAGCTGTCTTCAAAAGGATCGTCAAAGTCGTCTACCAGTTCGGCTGCCAGATTGGCCAGACTGCTTGAGCCGCGTGCGGTACTGCCCTCATTATTGCTTGAGGTATGCAGATACTCAAGACCGCTGTCATCAGACATAAAGCTGTCAGCCAGCAGATCTTCGCTTTCCAGTGAGTCTGCTACGGCATCGGCAATGGCGTTCTGAGCGGCACGTGCGTGGTCTTTCACGCCGCCTGCGGTCTGTGCACCGGATCCGCCACTCTGGGCAGCCTCGGCAATCATGGCCTGACGTGAATCTTCAGCTGAGCCCTCGTTTTCCACAAAGCGGGTAGGAGTAGCAAAGATCAGGTCACGCTCAGTAATGGACTCGCCACTGACAGCATCAATTACGCTGCCCATGGCTCCATTGTCCTTAAATACCGGCTCTTCTTCGTCCTGAACGTTTTCAACACGGGCTACGTCCTTTAGTGAAGGCTCGCGGTCCACGTCGACTACGCTACTGTCCAGATTGAGCTGTGGCTCCTGCTCCAGCTCGAGATTGTCAATAACTGGCAGGGTGCTCAGTCCCGGCTCCTGGCGCTCATCACCATCTGGCAGGGCAGCACCGGATACGAGGCTGGCAGCATCAACAGAAGGCTCAACCTCCTCAGTTGCGCTCTGATCAGCGCTGTGCTCATCACCAGCCTCTGTCGTGGCCTGAGCCACAATGGCAGCAGTGTCGCTGTCAGCTGGACGGTAGGCTGAGCCCATGGCATCAACCTGAGTACTTTCCCTGTAGGCAAGTGGATGGTTCTCGCTCTCACCCTTGATGGTGGCAGCCAGCTCATCAAGGCTCTGATGTGAGTATTCGGCCTTGATAACCAGATCCTGTTCAAAAGCACCGGTATCTTCAGTGCTGCCAAAGAAAGTACTGGTATCAGGATTTACGGAAACATCACCGGAGATGGCGGAATTTTTTACATTATCGCTGGTAACTGCCTGAGCTTCAGAGGCAGCTGCAACTGCAGCACCGGCTGCAGTGGCGCCTGCGGCGGCACCGGCACCGGCAACTGCAGCGCCTGCAGCAGCTGCTGAGGCATTATCAGAGCTTACAGCGCCAGACACGGCCTGAGCACGATCCTTCTGGGCCTGGGCGGCTTCTGCGGCTGCGCGGGCAGCTGCGGCGCGGGCCTGAGCTTTGGCTCTCTGACGGGCACGACGGGCCTGAGACTTGGTCATGGCCTTAGGCTGCTCGCCCTGAGCACCGTCTGCCTTGCTCTGAGCATCACTGCCAGCTGCAGGAGCAGCACTCTGAGCAGAGTCACCGGTATCGCCATCGGCAGCTCCGGCTGCAGCGGCTGCGGTCGCAGCTGCAGCACGTTCGGCTCTTTCAGCGGCCTCACGCTCCTGCTCAGCCTTACGGACAGCCTCAAGCTCAGCCTGTTCAGCCTCAAGACGCTCGAGCTCTGCCTTCTCAGAAGCCAGACGTTCTTCTTCAGCCTTACGCTCGGCCTCGAGGCGCTCCTGCTCGGCCTTTTCGGCAGCCTTGCGCTCTTCTTCGGCCTTACGCTCAGACTCCAGGCGTTCCTGCTCGGCCTTTTCGGCTGCCTTACGCTCTTCTTCGGCCTTACGCTCGGCCTCGAGGCGTTCCTGCTCAGCCTTTTCGGCAGCCTTGCGCTCTTCTTCGGCCTTACGCTCAGCCTCGAGGCGCTCCTGCTCGGCCTTTTCGGCTGCTTTGCGCTCTTCTTCAGCCTTACGCTCAGCCTCGAGGCGCTCCTGCTCGGCCTTTTCGGCAGCCTTACGCTCTTCTTCAGCCTTACGCTCAGCCTCGAGACGCTCCTGCTCAGCCTTTTCGGCGGCTTTGCGCTCTTCTTCGGCTTTACGCTCGGCCTCGAGGCGCTCCTGCTCGGCCTTTTCGGCGGCTTTGCGCTCTTCTTCAGCCTTACGCTCGGCCTCCAGACGCTCCTGCTCAGCCTTTTCTGCGGCTTTGCGTTCTTCTTCAGCCTTACGCTCGGCTTCGAGACGCTCCTGCTCAGCCTTTTCGGCGGCCTTGCGCTCTTCTTCAGCCTTACGTTCGGCTTCACGACGCTCGGCCTCGAGGCGCTCCTGCTCGGCCTTTTCGGCAGCCTTGCGCTCTTCTTCAGCCTTACGCTCGGCTTCGAGACGTTCGGCTTCACGACGTTCGGCCTCAAGACGCTCCTGCTCAGCCTTTTGGCGGGCTTCCAGCTCACGTTGGGCCTGCAGCTGCTTCTGACTCATTACCGGTACACGGTAGGTGGCATCGGCAAGGGAGCCGTCAGCAGTCTTGAAGTCACCAAAGCTGTAGGAGGCAGGTGCCGGAGTTTCAGCACGGGCCGGAGCTTCCTGAGAAGTGCCGGAAATAGTGGTGGACTGCAGGTTTTCATCTTCCTCATGGGTGTCAGCCTCAAAGGCATCCTTGAGAGCTGCTGAACTTGAGGTTATGGCTGTTGAGTCACTTGAGTTGACGTTCATGCCCGGATGGGTGACATCATTGCCTGTAACAGCCTTAGGCACATCTTCGACCATGGTGGCGCGGGAGCCATCGGCGGTCTTGAAATCGGCAAATGAAAGATCAACAGGGGCCAGCTTAAGCTCAGAGCGGGCAACAGCTGTGCTTGGGCCCTTGTCCTTCTCGCTTTGAGCAGCAGCCTGAGCGGCAGCGGCGGCCTCTTCAGCCTCTCTTTGTGCAGCCTCGGCAGCTTCTGTGCTGGCCTGTTCCTGAGCTGCCAGTCTGGCCTCTTGAGCCTCACGCTGACGCTCAGCCTCGCGTCGGGCTTGCTCCTCACGGCGGGCACGCTCCTCCTGCTCGGCACGGGCCCTGAGCTCCTGCTCACGGGCAAGGCGCTCCTGCTCCTGTGCGGCCCTTGCAGCCTGCTGGGCATCGTGCTCTGCCTGGGCTGCGGCCTGAGCCTGCATCTGACGGTCAGCCTCATCGCGGCCGCCCATAATTACTGTGGCCTCAGAGCCTCTGAGCTGATCGGCACTGTAAACAGTACGTGCTGAGCGGCGCATGCTGTCATCGTCATTCTTGGGAATGAACTCATCAGGAGTGCCAATGTAGGAGCCACGGGTATTCTGTTTGAAGTGCTCTGCGGCAAAAGCCTTCTGAGCTGAGCGCTCGGTCAGTTTCTGATCACGCCACCACTGAGATGGAGCCTTGCCGGCAGCAAAATCAGCAGGGGTGGTTACTTTTACATGACCCTGCTTTACCTCACTGCTCTTTAAGGCAGCTATCTGAGCGGCGCTGTCAGGCTGCTTATGGCCTGACTCACTGCGCTGCCAGCCGGCATATTCGGCTCCGTAGGAGTAGCGGCTTACTGATTTGGCATGAGAATAAGCCTGACGCTGAGAGGAATACTGGAAGGCAAATACCTTGGCGCTTTCACTTGGACGGTAATTTTCATCTACAGGCAGCGCACCACGGGAATCAGGCACCATGAGATTATCCATGGCATCGCGACGGCGGTCAGCTGCTGATCCAGTGCCGGCATCGACATGACCACGGATACCGCACACGCCACGGATAGGAAAGTGTCCCTGATCCTGCAGGTAGCCATGAGGGTGAATATCAGTCTGACGTTGCCTTGCAGGGGCAGCAGGTACAGTCTGAAGATCAGCCACAGCACCAGCAGCTGAACTGTAAACAGCAGTATTGCCGGAAATTGCAGTGCTCTGAGAGAAAGTGCCATGCTGTGAGGCGCCATAAGCGGCCTCGGTACGGGCAGCAGCACGGCTGGAGGCCGGTACTGTTCTGATACGTGCCGGTGTCGGATTTATCTGACGGGCAGAGATAAAGGAAGCATTGGCGCTGTCCCTTGGAGTGTAGAAATCCTTGAAAACGACCTGAGAATTGACAGGAGTACGCTCGTAACGGCCTGAGACGTAGCGATTGTACTGAGCTGAGGTACGCTCAGCACCATTGCTCTTTCTTGCAGCCTGATCAGCTGGAGTTTGAGTGTTATTGTGCTTTGTACCATTCATTGGTCCGTTTCCTTGTGTATAGCTGTTGTGTGAAATACTTTCCTGAGGGCTTTGCTGCTGCCCCCACTGACCGTCACGTGCCTGTCCGGCCGGGGATCGGAAAAAATGTGCCCCGCCGCGCAAATCAGCTCCCAGAGGTGACTGCGACGAACGGTTGCTGCGATATATGGCCCGGGCATCAAACTCATCTTCTTCCATGGGCTCATCATCGTCGTAATACCAGGGCCGCCGCTCTTCATGAGCGTCCTCTTTCCAGGCTGACTCATCAGTTCGCGACCAGGCATCGAGATCAGCTGCCGCTCTGCGCGCGGCCCGTTCAGCTCTCTGAGCTGCACTGACAGCACCGCCACGTGCCACAGCTCCCGGGGCTGACGGCGCGCTGCCGGCTGCTCCGCCCTGGCGCTCTCCAGCGCCGTCCCCGGGCCGAAGCGCAGCAGCGGCGCTGTTACCGGCGCCTGAGGCAGTGGAGCTGCCACCTGCAGCACTGGCACTGCGGCCTGACCCGGCTCTGGTCCTGCTGACTGGTGTGATGCCTGGTGATGGTGAAAATCTGCCGGAGCCTGTACCTGCAGGAACAGAGGTCATATCGCCTACCAGCTGATAGCCATTATTATTTTCGGCAGGGATTTTCTTTAACAGTCCACCACGTGGTACGCCCCTGTAGGTACAGGTAGCGACGATTTCATCACTGCCGGCTGTGGACATGGCAATCAGTCGGTCTCCCAGACTGGTTTCCCCACGACTGCCCGGCTCAGTGAGAAATTCTTCTTCATAGTAGTAGACCTCGCCATTGGGCAGGTTCCTGCTGAAGACAACTTTTCTGATCTTTTCGCTATCGCTCATCTGTTTCCCGCAAAAGGGCAAAGCCCCTTACGGCCCCGTAAAATCACGCCGCTCAGGGACAGGGCAACAGCATCACTGCACCCCTGGTGCGTAAGCCGGGCCCTTTGAGAGGCTGAAAAATCCTGATCTTATATTGTATCGTACACAGGGGTCATGATGGAAATTTTCCGCCCCGGCCGCAACAGAGGGGCCCTCAGCCACCACGAACGTACCATTGACGCCCTTATCTGCAGCCAAAGCCAAAGCCACAGCCACAGCCACAGCTGCAACGCAGCATCATGCCCGGGCCCCCGCCATGCAACCCCCCAACTGCCTCACCCCCGAATATGCACGAACAATAACAGGGACATATAAGATGCAGCAGGCGGTGGAAGCGTCTGCCAGCGAACCCAGTCATAGCCACAGGCAAGCAGCCCGGGACAGGCAGGATCAGAACTTACCAGACCGTTAAAAACCGGCAGCTGACCGGGCAGGGCCCGGATATGGCCTGTGCCGGGCATGGCATGGTCAGGGCATGGTCAGGTCAACGCCCAGACAGGACCTCTTTGTCACAGCAGCCAGAATGAACAGAATACAGCCAAAACGAGGGACATCAGGGCACGGCAGAGCGCTGCAGCCCGCGCTGTGCGACCCAGCCTGCAAAGGGCATGACGGCACGGTTGTAGTAGCAGGCTGACGGTGACTTGCCGGTTATAGCAGGCACTGTGTGACGGATAAAAAAGCGGACAGGGCAAAGTCAAAGAGGAGCCCGACCAGGCAATCATGAAATGGTCAGTGCGCCCAGCGGCCGCATCTTCATAGTGAGATAGTGAGCAGCCCTGCTCCTGGACAGGAGCGCAATGATATTCAGGCTCTGCAGTGCCGCATGGATCTGGTCGAATGTCCTGGCGATTACAAGGCCCGGGGCCAGCTGCGGATCCGGCTCCAGATTCATGGTTATTGCCAGGCCCAGGGCACGCTACAGACCAGGCACCGGATTCATGGCTATTGCCAGGCCCGAAGTCAGCTCCAGACCATGCCCCCGGATTCATGGCTATTGCCGGGCCCGGAGCCAGCTCCAGACCATGCCCCGGATTCATGGCTATTGCCAGGCCCGAGGCCAGCTACTGATCCGGCCCCAGATTCATGGTTATTGCAAGGCCCGGAGCCATGACAGGGCCGGGGTCAGAGCAGGACGCTGCCTTGCTCCGGTGCAGTGGCACCATCATGGCTATACGTAAGAGTAATGACTAATAGGAGCAGGGCCGCATGGATAATGTCAGCGGGCCGTGGAGCACGCACTGCATGAATACGGGCATTTGCTTGGTATTTAACGGCTTTTATGCATAGCAGGATCTGCCTGTATATATGCTGATGCCTCTTTACAGACAGGCTGCATTGTAGAAAATCGAAGCAGCTCACAAAAGTTTGTTTCGTCAGTGAGTATGCTTGCTCAAAATCATGATGTACACGCGTCCTGCCGGACGCGTAATGTCTCCATGACCAGTGGCTGACACTGTCCCGGCAGCTGCTCTGCACAGGCTCATCATAATGGCGGGCCTATATCTCAGCGCGCATCCTGATAATGTCACAGTCTTTTTGTGCAAAAAACCCCTGTTCTCTAAGCATGATAGGCTACAATAACGGGCACATTCATTTCACAACCTGTGAATGTATGTCTGCTTGCGCAGTAAAGACCATCAGTGTCACATGCTACTGTGCTTTGAAGGCCAAACTGTCCCTTTCATCACTGTGAAGCAATACAGGCGTGCCCACACAGCCTGCACGCAAAGCCTGTCATGATCTGACAGCTCACAGCTGATAACTCAAGCCGACAGCTCAGGACTGACAACTAAGACAGGTCAGCCTCTTATACAGCTGTCACGACCCGACCGGGCAGGACTTTGCTGACCGGAATTTTCGGATCAGACTATCCGTGCCGGCCTGTCAGTACCTGAATGTCCGTGCAGTGATGCCCGTGCAGTACTATCCGTGCCTGCATGTCCGTGAAGTGCGATCCGCGCCGGCCTGTCAGTACCTGCATGTCCGTGCAGGGCTGTCCGTGCATTACGATCGCGCCGGACCAGCCGGACCTGAGTTAATCAGGCTGTACCAGTGTGATTCAGGTCCGCCCGGACTGGACAGTGTTTGAGCCTTGATGAATAACAAACTACTCAATTAAGGAATGTATATATGGCCCGTAAGAACGTTTTAACCGCCCTTGCCATGGCTGTTGGTCTTGCTGTGACTGCTCCAGCTGTTAATGGCTGTGTATCAGTAGGTTCCACTACCGCAAACTCATCAACCACCGATCGCACTCAGATCATGCTTGTTTCTGAAGCTGAGGTTAATCAGGCTGCTGTAAAGAATTACAACCAGGTTCTCACAGAGGCCAAGACCCAGAAGGCTCTCAACACCGATGCAAAGTCTACAAAGCGCGTCAAGGCAATCGGTCAGAAGCTTATCGCCAAGGCTCCTCAGTTCCGTCCTGAGTCCAAGGACTGGAATTGGGAAATCAATGTCATTGACTCTGAGGAGGTTAATGCCTGGTGTATGCCTGGTGGCAAGATTGCCGTTTTCACCGGCCTTATTAACACCATCAAGCCAACTGATGACGAGCTTGCCGTAGTAATCGGCCATGAAATTGCCCACGCCCTGCGCGAACACTCCCGTGAGCAGATGTCAGCCGAATATGCCAAGCAGACAGCTCTGAACGTCGCCTCTTTCCTGGGCGTTGATCAGCAGAAGCTTGCCATTGGTGATGCCCTGTCCAATATCGGCTTCTCCCTGCCATTCTCCCGCTCTCACGAGACCGAGGCTGACGAGCTGGGCCTCGAGCTGGTCTATGCTGCCGGATACAATACTGATGCTGCCGCAACTCTGTGGACCAAGATGAACGCCCTCTCCGGCTCCAGCAACGCTCTGGCTAACCTGCTGAGCACCCACCCATCTGGTGATGACCGTATTGAGAATCTCACTGCCCTTTCCAACCGCTTAAAGGCTGAAAAGGCTGCCAAGGGTGATGTCAAGTCCGGCAAGTAAGATTCGGACTCATTACCATACCAGTGCCGGCCTGACCGGCATCTGAAGCTGCAGCCAGCATGCAGCACACCACGGGGCGCCTGATGGCGCCCCTGTCATTTCCAGAATCCACATTTGCAGGTAACTGCTTTCCGCCCCGGCCTTACTCCACTTTGCCCCCAAACCCCGCTCAGACAACATCACCTGACCCGAATCAGGCAAAACCCCCAACACGGACCAGGCAACAGCCCCGAACCCACACCAGGCATCATCCCAGAGTCTTGCGCAGGCAACAGCCCCTGACCCAAGTCAGGCAATAGCACCACAACCGGCAGACGCATCATCCCTGAGTCCAGATCTGACAGACGCCCTGAAACCTGCCCAGGCTCACTCCAAAGCCACTGCCAGCGCGATCTCCTGTGTTTCTCCTCCTGCTCCAGCAAGGCGCTTGCGTCTTTATAAGCTCAGTGCCACAGCCCTGAATACTGACAATGACCAGTCCTTTCGATTCGAAGCTATGACCACCTTCCTGCCTGAGCTCATTGCTGACCTTCTGCAGGTCATATGCGCAAGCCATTCTTACCTGCACCATGCATCCCCTGAACTGCCTGGCGGCACTTTGTCCGGAAGCTGCCAAACTGGCTGATATGCATCAATAGATGCAATTTAGGACGTAGTGTGCAGCAATTTCTTGTCTGACATCCTTAAATCCCACATGTCCCCCAGAGCAGCGCCATGGCTGTTACCGGCACCAGGTATCGCCCCTCCACCAGTGCAGGCTCCATAATGTCCCCATACTGATTCAAACAGCCACCAGCTGTCCATGGCCCTGGCGCGGGCGCGGGCGCGGCAATACTGGCTGAGCTTATCTCTGCCGGGCACAAGCCTCATGTTATCCGGCTACGTGGCAGTCGGCTGGGCCGGCCAAACTATATGGGTAATAGCCTTTGTACAGGACGCGTTCCGGAACGACTAAGGGCAGAAGATACTGCCGTGACGTAACTCAGAAGATGAGTACGGCCTGTGGATAACCCCTGGGCTCAATCTGGCCAGTGCACCCGTGGCAAAACCCAGTCGTTATTGACTGGGCCAGCTGACAGGGCCTGAGGCTTTTATGCTGCGGACTGTGTAAAGCAGGGCCGGACCAGGGCAGTCCCGGGCGAGGACGTGGGGTGCGGCAGCAGGTGCAGACGATTGGGGCAGACCTGGCTTGAACAGGTTATGGCCGTGGCCGATCCCGGCATGAATAAATGCTGGCAGGGTAGGACTTATGAGAACGTTTACCTGCATACATAGCCATTTTTGTATGTCTGCGGCCGGGTTCAGGCTGATAATGAGGGGGCATGTCCGGGCATTTCTCATGATATAATTTTTTGATGCAGGTACGTACGCCATGTACGAAGTGCATTTGCTTTTATGACTGGACGCATGCTGCTTTGAATTTGCCCTGTTCATGGAGGTACCGTTTTCAGGAGAGTTTTTGCTTTTCAGGTGCCATGATGCGCCCTTACCTGTACCTGAACATAAGGTCAGCTCAGCTGACAGCTGCTGTGACTGTCATTTTTCGTTGAGCTGCAATGCTTTTTGAGCCTGCCTGATATTAACTCAGGTTGTTTACCGGTTAATTGCCTTTGAGCTGCATGCCCTGAACAGGTCTCTTCCATGACCTGAACAGGCAGCTGTCCCGCCCCTGCGCAGGAGGCCGCCATGGTCAGCCCCATGGGGCTGGGTGTATCACTGATACTTCCACCCTTGCTGATACTGCCGCCCTTGCTGATACGGGGCGCTACGGCACGATGGCATGCTCGGGGTTGTGCAGACAGGCAGGACCCGGGCTGATTTGTCATATGGCAGGAAGCTGCCTTTGAGGCAGGCGCACTGCGGAAATTTTTGAATTGTGGTGGCAGACGTTTGAGCAGCTCTGCCAGCTGATAAGGATTGATTTGTGAAGCTGCAATCTTATTCTAAAGTTATTACGCTTACCGCACTGGGACTTGGTCTTACTGCGGCAGGTGCTTTTTATTCGCTGAATGAGGCGCAACGCAATGTCAACTCTGACTATCAGCGACAGCTGGACGTTACCCTTAAGTCCACAGGTTCCGACCTCAATCACTATGTACAGCGCATTAACAGTGACTATTACCAGCTCATCAATATGTCACTTACCAATGTCCTGTCCATGGACAAGACCTTCTATGCCCGTGATCCGCTGCTGTCTTTCTTTGAAAAGAATATCCGCAGCCGCTCTGCTTATGGCGAGGGCGAGGATCTGGTATTTGCCCTCGATGCTCTTACTCATTTCAAGGTCCCTTATGTAAGCTATAACTTCAAGACCAAAGAGCTCAAGGTCAATGGAGCTGTCTCTGAAAAGCAGGAAAAGCGTCTGCTCAACGCCCGCAGTCAGGACGGTACCCGCCTTACCGATGCCATAAAGGAAAAGATTGCTCTGGACCGCAGCTTCAGCATTTTCTACTTTGGTGGAGATACCTGGCTGTGTCTTAAGCTCTATGATCGCAAGACCAGCAGCAATTACTTCGTGCTCGACAGCTATCTGAGCGTGCTCAATAAGACTGCTGTCAATGTAAAGAATATCTTCTCTGACATTGATCCTGTGATGCAGGGCATCCTCAAGGATGACAATGTCATGATTGCCCGCCGTGGGCAGCCTATCTTCAAAACCGGTGGTTTCAAGCTCGATCTCAAGATTGATCCGGCTTCGCTGCGCCGTATGGTAGGCGTGCACGTAGTCGATGGTCAGGGCAATATCATCAAGAATGTCTCCTCCATCAAGGAAGGCCAGGAAGCCTATATTCTTGGTACCTCCTACCTGAGTTCCATCAGCTCATATCTGGTAATGCAGCGTCCTTTTGATCACTACAGCAAGGACGACTCTTTCTACACTATGGCCAAAACCGGCCTCGTATCCATTGCCCTTATTTTCCTGCTCTTAATCGTGCTCAATGCCTATCGTTCCGGCCTTAGCGAACAGGAAAAGCAAAACCGTCTGTCCCGTCTGCTCGAGAAAATGCAGAGCCTGACTCCTGAAGAGTTCCATCGCATGCTCGCTGAGGCCATGGACGCCCTGGCAAAGCACAAGGCTCAGCAGAACTCTGCCACGGCCAAAGGATCAGCTGCACCTGCCGCCGATGCCTCTGGTACCGAATCTGATGCCGCCAGCACCGCCTCTGCCGCTCCAGCAGCACCAGCCGACAGCTCAGCAACAGCTGATGCAGCTGCCCGGAGCGCTGATGGCGCTGCCGACAAGTCTCAGGGCGATGCGCAGAGCACTCAGAGCAATGACAGTGGCAAGGCATCGGCCGATGCCAGAGCTGCTGATCAGTCTGATGCCCAGACTGATAGCCAGAGCGCAGAGGAAAAGAGCAAGGCTGCTGCCAGCGACAGCTCCAGAACTCAGGATTCACAAAAGGACACTGACAGCGCTCAGAGCAACGATCAGGCACCTGCAGACGGCGCTGCTCCAGCCGCAGGTGCTGCTGCCGGTGCAGCTGCCACTGATGGTGCTGAGAAAGCCATGGGCAGTGATAACAAGGCTGATTCCCAGTCTGAGAAGGCCGCCGCTCAGTCCGGTGCTGCAAAAGATGCAGATCAGGACAGGGATAACAGCAAGGCCGCTGAGACTGGCAATGACCAGGCTCAAAGCCAGACCAGGGACGGCACTCCTCAGGACTCCAGCGGTCAGCAGGCTGCCGCCGCAGGCGCCAGCTCCGCAGCCAGCACTGGCTCAGCCGCTGGCGCTGGCGCCGGAGCTGACGATGCCCATGGTGCCGATCATGGCGATGATTCGGCTGTTCTTCCTGAGCTTAGCGAGGACGATATTGCCTTTATCGAAGATCACATGGTTAACAGCTTCATCGCTCAGAGCGGTGTCAACCGTACCAGCCTCGAAGGTGCCGTTGTTTCTCAGACATTCAGACTGGCCCGTCATCTGGAGTCAAGCTGCAGCAATACTGTTCATGAACTGCGTGAAAGCCTCAAGGCCGAGTTCAAGAACCGCATGAATGTCTACCGTATGGAAGGCAAGTTCATGGCAGCCCGATCCATGCTGCTCAGTGCCCTGCCATCAGAAGATGCCATGCCTTCTTCAAATTACGTAGACTTTGCAGCCTGTACCGTACCGGCACGTGAGCTGTCAGGTAACTTCTATACCATCAAGCGCCTGAAAGCTGGCAATCTGGCTTTCATTATCGGTGACTGTGCCAGCTCCGGCGTCAAGGCCGCCTATACAGTAACCGTGGTCAATACCCTGCTTGAAGAAGCCCTGCGCAACGACATGGATCCGTCTCAGATCATGAACTATATGAATGATCGTCTCTGCTCCATGTCCCGCATCAGCCCGGTATCACTGTTTGTAGGTATGATTTCCGAAACCACCGGCAATATCATCTCCTGCAATGCCGGTCACTGCTGCCCTGTTATCATTGACCGCAAGCGTCCGCGCTTTATCTGCAGCGAAAATGACAAACGTCTGGGCACAGACCGCAATATGACCTTTGATACGATCAAGTGCTCCCTGTCACGCGATGACATGATTCTCCTCTATACCAGGGGTGTAATTAATGTCCGCAATGCTCAGGACAACGTCTTTGGTCTGGAGCGCCTGATGGAGCACTGCATGAGCGGCCGCTCCCTGCGTGCTGACGAACTGGTCATAAACGTGCTCAACGATATCAAGATGCACAAGGGCAAACGCCCATTCCGCGAGGACGTATCCCTGATCTGCCTCAAGCAGCTGCTGACCGACCTGCGCACCCCGGCTGCAGATTAACAGCCGCCACCACCCTGAGGTCACGCCCGGCTTGTAGCCCAGCCACAGCCGTGGCGCCACATACTCTGAGGCCCCTGACAGTCACTGTCCGGGGCCTCAGTGCATCATGCCCCCTCAAAAACACCTCAACCGGCCCGCTCCACCACCAAGGCCACCACTCCTGGTCCCGGCCCCGGACAACTCATCCTTGCAAGGCCAGGAACTGGACCTGGGCCAGGACCAGGACAGGGATAGCTGACTCTGGAGCAGAATACCTGGCCATGGACCGGCCCTCTGCCCAGGACCGGCCCCATTCCCTGGTGCGGGCGGCTGGCCTGGTACCAGTGCTCTGTAGCTGTTTCGGGGCGGCGCGAATGGTCGACAGATGACAGCTGCCAGCTAAACGATATTAAGTGGCAAAGGCCCCGACGCCATGAACAATTCGTCCCTCACACGACAGGGTGCTCAGCACTGGACGGCACCAGACAGCCCGAAAAAAGGCCTCACTGTGGTTTTGTAATTGCAGCCAGGAGGGCGTGGCCGTAGGCCTCTGCTCCTGGTGGTGCATGGTGCGCGCAATTATGGGCTGAGCCAGGAGTGTTTTTTTTGAGGGCGGTGAAAGCAATTTTTGGCTGCCCTGGCACGTTTTACCTGGAAAAAGCCTGGAATGGGCTGTGATTTGAGGGGTATGGGACCTTTGGAAGGGCGATCTGCAGTGAGGCATGTTGTATGGATGTGTTGCCACAAAGGTCATTTTTCTGGTGCATTGCGGGGGTTGCGTCAGCAAAAGTTGCAGTGATTTTATTAAATATCTGCACATCTATGGTGCAATAAAAAAATACACCTGGGCCAGACTTAGCCGGTCCAAAGACCGGGACAGGGGATAGAATCGGCCTTTGAGGGGATGTGCACCGCAAAAGAGCCGCAGTATAGATAAATGGTCATAATCTGGTCACAATGGCCTTTTATGGCATAATGTCCGCGACGATGATTAACGTCCTAAGACAGAAAACACGGGAGTCTGCACGGAATGGCAGTTTAAGTCATCCCATGGCGGCTCCGTTTTTTTTCTGTTTGCAGCTCCCCAGGATCGTGCAGCCTGAGAGCGGATCTTCCGAGAAGGAAACTTTAAGCAGCATGTCCAGCTGCTGAATATCGATATGTGCATTTCCTGCGCAGGTTCCTGCAGGCTTACCGGCTTTCAGGCAAGGCGCCCAGAGGGCAGCAGCCGGCGTAAGGACAAGGCAGAATATCAGTTCAGATTGTGGCCATGGCACTGAAATAAGCTGCCATGCTTATTGTTTACAGGAGAGCTCCTGTGAATGTTACTGCAGCTAATCCTGAGTACTTTTCCCTCCCAGACATCCTGTTCTCACCACCTGCCAGTCCCTGGCGGCACTCAGGCGAACCTGCCCGAGGCGTTAAGCTTTCTGCCCCTTTCAATGAAAGAGCCTGATACAGCAGCAGAACTGACTTTTTCTTCCTGCTGTCCGGCACGCAAAACTACCAGTTAACTGTGCTGCCGTGGTCATATCTCCAGCCTGACCGGGCTGAATCGGACCAGACTAAACTCTTTCCCCCAAGACCCTGAACACTGACAGCCAGAATATCAAATGTCAGTGACTTCAGATTTTCAGGCAGCAGCCACAGAGCGCAAACAGACAGGCCCCGGATAAAGACAGAACCGGCAGGCCAGGACAAACTGTCTTAAGACCTTTAGAGTTTTGTAAGGCTTATTTATGTCAAAATTAACGATTAAGGAAATCATTTTGCTGGGCATGACCAACTTTGCGTTGTACGTCGGTGCCGGCAACATTATTTTCCCTCCTATCTTGGGTTTACAGTCTGGTACTAACGTTACTCCTGCAGCCATCGGCTTCTTAATTACCGGTGTTGGTCTTCCAGTTATCGCTGCTGTAGCCATGGCCCGTCTGGGCGGCTCCATGGAAGAGCTGACCAAACCAATTGGAGCCAAAGCAGGCTTCATTGCCACTGCAGTTTGCTTCTTATGTATCGGCCCGCTGTTTGCTATTCCACGTACCGCTACCGTGGCCTATGAGCTTGCCATCAAGCCATTTGTAAGCGCTGATACCAATCTGCTGCCGGGCTACAGTGTGTTCTACTTTATTATTGCCACTATCTTTGCCATGTATCCGGCCAAGATTCTGGACACTGTAGGCAAGGTCCTGTCCCCAATCAAGATTGCTGCCTTAATCATCCTTTGTATTACCGCTATCTTCCTGGCTCCTTCTGAGCCTGCCGCTCCACAGGAGCAGTTTGTTGACGGCGCTTTTGCTCTGGGTATTGTTAACGGCTACCTCACTCTGGACACTCTGGCTTCCCTGGCTTTCGCCATCATTATCGTTAACGCTATCCGTTCTCACGGCGTAACCGATGCCAAGCCAGTAACCCGTTATGCCATCATGTCCGGCTGTATGGCTGGTGTGGGCTTTATCTTCATCTACATCTGCCTGTTCCGCCTTGGTAACACCTCTGTCATTCTTACTCCTGAGGCTACCAACGGTGCTGAGGTATTAAGTGCCTATGTAAGCCACGCTTTCGGCAACTTCGGTAACATCTTCCTGGCTGTTCTGATTATCGTAGCCTGTATGGTTACCGCTATCGGTCTGATCTGCGCCTGTTCCTCCTACTTCGAGACCATCTGGCCTATCAGATACCGCACCTATGCCGTAATCTTTGCTGTTGTTTCCTGCGCCATTGCCAACTTTGGTCTGACCACTCTCATCAACATTTCTGTGCCAGGTCTGATCTCTGTTTACCCAATGTTCATCGTGCTGGTAATGACCTCATTCTTCCGTGACTTCTTTATCAACCAGCGCTTTGTTATCGCCCCAGTCTGCGCTCTGGCCCTGCTCTTTGGTATCAACGACGGTATCGAGGCTGCCGGTCTGAATATCCTGCCGGACTCTGTAAAGGCCATGCTGCCTTTATATGACAGCGATCTGTCCTGGTTACTCCCAAGCATCATCTTATGTGTCGTTCTGGCCGTAGTTGACCGCATGGTAAACAAGAAGGCTGCCTAGTCATTATGTAACCGCCGGCAGCTCAGCTGTCGGCCGTCACTTCGGCAACCCTGCAAAAGCCCCGCTCAGTGCGGGGCTTTTGCTTTTGGGCCTTACAACAATTACAGCCCATGAAAACGATTTCAAAACCCGGTCGCACCCCGACTCCGCTGCGGCCTCCGTCCCACGCTCGCCATGATTCCCGGCTCTGTCTGGAGGCGCCACCCGGCCCCCGCCTGACCAGGCGTGAGCCTGTCAGCTGCAGCCACTGGCACTGGCACAGGTACGTGAGCAGGCCCTGGAGCTGCCCCTTGTCTGGCGCCAGCTGAGCATCATGCGCCGTGGGAGAGCGATGAAAACGTGACCATACCTCCAGGTTCGCAGTCGATTCTTTGTATTTGGCTCAAGGTAAAACTATACTTACAATGTACGGCGAAATTATGAATGACATGGTTCAAAAATCAAAAAAATAGTTCATAAATACCTTGACAAATCAAAAATATTGATAATTTTCAGGCATAGAACTTGCTGAAATTGGCTTAAATAAGCTATTTG
>NZ_JALKIK010000054.1:0-25752 GCF_023050955.1 Anaerobiospirillum sp. NML120511 | reverse complement strand
TAAGAGAGTTAGGCGAGTTCATGTCCCAGCTCAGCCATGAGCGCATGCGTGATTGCTTCTGTTGTGACATTTTAGATGACCTTAAGGATGAAGTTTGATGAAAATCACACTAGCTTAATACGCCGTATTGCAGGCTGTTTCGGCTTTATAAAGACCGATTTTTGCCTTATACTTTGGAAGCTTTTGCCTTGAATTTTTCAGGTATGAAACAGTTCGATTTTGCGGACTGCCATGAGGCTGTGAACTCATGGGTGGTTGGAGATTAGGAGAAAGTTTTTATGGCAGCTTCAAAGGGAACACCAGGCGCACAGGGTGAGCGTAATCCCTTACGCATGGTGCTCTTTATTTTGAGTATTGGCCTGTGCCTTTTTGGCTTTTATTCCATTCTGGATTTTCAGAGTTCTGTTCAGGCTCAGCTCAGTGGTGAGCTTATTCTGGGCCAGGTGGATTCTGCCAGCTACAATCATAAGGACTCTCCTGTCTTAGGCTTCCTCTTTGAATACTTCGGTATTCTTACCTACCTCTTTGCCCTGATGATTGTCTATCTGGGCTACTTCCTCGTACTTAAGCCTGTTGATATATGGCATGCCGATTTTTACAAGGCTTGTCTGCGACTGCTGGGCTTTAACTTCCTGCTTATAGGCCTTGCCGGCGTACTGTCACGAACAGCTGATCTGGGCACCACCGGTGCCGGTGGTCTTCTGGGCGATATGCTCAACATGTTCTTTGACCTGGCTCTGCCAGGCCTGCTCAGTGTCTTTATCTTCGCCATTACAGCTTTCTGCGGTTTATCCATGTTAATGGGCCGCAATCCATTTTTCCTCTTTGACGGCCTTGGTGAAGTCTTCTTCAAGGTACTTCCAGCCCGTTCACGCAAGAGCCAGTCTGAATCCGTGTCAGAGTCTGAACTTCAGGAGCGTCTTGCTGCCGGTGCTCAGGATGATGGTATTGATGCCCGTGCGCTGGCAGCAGGCGGCGCCGGTGCCGCTCTGGCAGCAGGCGCTCTGGGCTCTGAGGCTCAGGCAGCTGGAAATGAGCTGCAGCCTGGCATGAGTGATCTGGTTATTCCTCTTGATGATCCTGCCGATCTTAATGCCGACGGCACTCAGGCAAATGGTCTGGGCAGCTCCGACGCCCTTGCCTTTGGCCAGCCTGTACCTCTTGATGACGGTATCCCTTCACTGCCAGATCTCAATGGCGAGCGCGGTGACACTCTGTCTCTTCAGCAAGGCCAGCAGCTGCAGGATCTCGACGCAGCTTCTGTAGCCGGTAATGGTGCTGCAGCTACTGGTGCAGCTGATGCAGCTGGTGTAGCCGATGCAGCCGCCGTAGCTGGTGCAGCCGATGCAGCCGCCGCTCAGGCCCATTCATTAAGGCTGCCTGATGATCTGCTGGGCGACATGGGTGGCGCAGGTGACATACCTGAATCCCAAAGCATGGGGGGGCATCAGTACAGTCCTGATATGCCTGACCATGTCAACAACATGGATGATGCCTTCCTGCAGGCTGCTGTTGAGGCCGCCCGCGATCAGGAACTTGAGGGGCAGGATGACGGATCAGCCATGTCTGGCGATTTCTTTGGCAATGTAATCACTGGCGAACATGGTCGCATGTCTCCTGACCTCAAGCCTGATTACAATATCCAGGAGCCAGGTTCACTCAATAATCAGCTTGACAGCTCAATTCAGGATGCCGCTGCTCTGGAGCATGAGGCTCTTAACAGCTCAGATCCCGATGTGGCCAGCGACTTCTTCAGCGGCCCAATTGTCAGCGATGCCGAACAGAGAATGGCTGGAGGCGTAGACGCCCTCGAGGGTGAACATGTTCCTGGTGATGTCTCCCCAATGCCTGACCTTGGAGATAGCGCTCCGGTTAACGATTTCTTTGCAGCCACCATGAACGATGCCATGCGTGAGAGCATGGCCCATGATTCAGCTTCAGCCCCGGCTGATGCTGGCGAGGCAGTCGACATGGGCAATGCCCCAGGTAGCATGCGCGACAGCATGGGCGGTATGCGCGAAGGCATTAATGACGCCATGGGAGCTGATTACGATTCAGATCAGTTCGGACGTGCTGCTGACAATATCAGCCAGGCTGATGATTCTTACAGGGATTTTGCCCCTGAGGCCGGTGCTCCAGACACTCTGGGCGCTGATCAGGGCGGAATTCAGGGTATTGCTGCTGATGATTCATTTGCCTCATGGCAGGATGAAGCTCAGAGAGCTGCCGACAGTGCTCAGCCTTCTCAGGATCAGAATCTGCGTTCAGCTGCGCCAGCTACTGAGGTCGACCGCGCTGCAGATGACCTTCTGCCAGTTGCAGGTGAGTTCTATGATGAAGCTGCAAATGCAGCTGCTGATGCCTATGAGGGCATGACCTCTGACTCATCTGTAGCTGCAGCCCGCAGTGCTATTTCCGCTGCCGCCGCAGCTGCAGCTGGTCGTGCTGCCGCTGCAGGCTTTACCGGCGCTGCCGGTGCTGCAGCCGCTCATGCAGCTGGCAGTGCCGCTTCCGGTCCTGTAATGGCTCTGAGTGCTGCTGCTGATCACTTCAGGGATCGTGCTGCTGCTGCAGATAAGGATGCTGCTGAGCGCGATGAGGCAGCCCGTCGTGAGCTCGAGGAGGCCAAACGCCTGGAGCGCGAGCGCCAGGAGCGTGACGATGCTGCCCGCCGTGAACGCGAAGAGGCTGAGCGCAAGGAGCGCGAGGAAGCTGAACGTCGTGAACGCGAAGAGGCTGAGCGCAAGGAGCGTGAGGAAACTGAACGTCGTGAACGCGAAGAGGCTGAGCGCAAGGAGCGTGAGGAAGCTGAACGCCGTGAGCGCGAAGAAGCTGAGCGCAAGGAGCGTGAGGAAGCTGAACGTCGTGAGCGCGAAGAGGCTGAGCGCCTGGAGCGTGAAGCAGCTGAAGCAGCTGCCGCTGAAGCAGCTGCAGCAGAGGCCGCCGCTCAGGCTGCTGCCGAGGCTGAGGCGGCCCGTGCTGCTCAGGAAAGTGGCAAGCCTGAGGGGGCTGATGAGAACAGCCCTTATGGTTACGGCACTTATGCTGCTACCCATAAGCTGCGTCGCGAGCGTGAAGATCATGCTGCTGTTGCTGTACCTGAGACAACAGCAGCTCAGGGCAATGAAGAAGAGTCCGCTGAGGAAAATCCAGGTGCTGTACACACTATCGTTCAGCGTACCGATCCTGAGGTTTTTGCTGCTCAGCAGGAAGCCCGACGCAAGGAGCGTGAGGAGGCTGAACGCCGTGAGCGCGAAGAGGCCGAGCGCAAGGAGCGCGAGGAAGCTGAGCGCAAGGAACGTGAAGAGGCCGAACGCAAGGAACGCGAAGAAGCAGAGCGCCGCGATCGTGAAGAGGCAGAGCGTAAGGAGCGCGAGGAAGCTGAGCGTAAGCAGACTGAGCTCGAAAATGAGCAGGCTGCTGCAGCCGCACAGGACTCTCAGTCCGATAATGCAGGTCAGGATGCTGATGATGCAGAGCAGCTGACTGATGGTGCCAGTGACGAAGAGGAAGAGGCGCCTATCTACGCCGGTACTTATGCCGCCAAGCTGGCCCGTGAGCGTGCGGCTCAGGAAGCCCGCAGTGGTCGCAAGAACAGACGAAAGAGCGAAGAGCTTGAAGAAAGTGCTCAGGATGCTCAAGAGCACAAAGAAGAGCAGGGCCCAAGCACTATTATTCGTGATACCCGCCGTGAGTTTGAAGAGGCTCAGGCTGCCCGTGCCGCTCAGGCTAAAGCTGCACAGTCGGGTCAGGGTGCTGACGCAGCTGCTTCGGCAGCCGCAGCTGGTGCTGATGGCGCTCAGGAATCTGGCAGTGTTGAAGTAAACATGTTTGGTTCTGATGATGCAGACAGCCCTTATGAGCCACGTCATGCCTATGATTTTGGCAGCGGCCAGAAGGCAGGTCAGCTCGATGAAAGCCTCAGTGGCACTTCATCATCTGGTGACAGCGATGACGATGATGAGGGCTATTTTGCCGGTGCCGCCATGCATGATCACAGTGAAGACAGCTCTGATGACGCAGACGATGATGACAACGAGAATATCATTGCCTTTGACAGCATTGGCAAGGAAGACAGCGGCTATGAAGTAGGCGCGCTTACCTCTGCTTTCATTCCTGTACCTGATGACAACCATGCTCCTGTCAGACAGACTCCGGTACGCTCCGGCTCTGCATCTGTTCAGGAAAAGTCACAGCGCACTGAAAAGGCTGCCATTGAAGCTGCCCATGTAGCACAGGAAGAAAAGAAACAGACTGCTGACAGCGCAGGTAACACCTACGCAACCGCTGCAGATACTGATCATGATGATCTGGCATCCTGGGCCGGTGCCGTAGCCTCAGCTCTCAATGAGGGTTCCGCCGGTATGGAAAACCAGAGCACTGGTGCAGCACAGTTAAATAATGCCGGTGGCCAGAATATGGAGCCTGCAGGACAGTTCGTACCTGTACCGGAGGGACAGACCCTTGCCGGTGCTCAGGCCGGCTTTGGTAACAATGGCCAGCCTGTGCAGTACATGCAGATGCCCAACGGACAGGTAGTACCTGTAATGCCAGGTGCAGTTAACCAGCCGGTAAACAGCATGCCCGGTATGGGGCAGTACGTTCAGCTTCCCAACGGACAGGTAATGCCGTTCGTGCCTGGTAATATGAACCAGGGCATGATTTACCAGGGGCAGCTAAACGGCATGATGAATCCAGCCATGGCAAATGGCATGCACCCACAGCAGGCAATGCAGGGACAGGCAGGCTTTGCAGGTCAGCAAGGCCTGGCAGCTCAGTCAGGTTTTCCCGGCCAGACAGCCGTACATGGCATGATGGGTCAGCAGGGCCAGCAACAGCTGCCACTGCCAGGTCAGCTGCCACTGCCAGGTCAGCAGCAGCTGCAAAATCAGCCGGCTGCTGCAGGTCAGCCTGCATCTGCAGGCCAGCAGGGGCTGGCCGGACAGGCTGGCATGCCTGAGGCCGGTAACAACTTTATGGGAGCTCACAACTCCAGCACTTCAAATCTGCCATCTTACATGGCCGGAGTGGCTCAGGGGCAAAGCCCGGTGAGCGAGCCACGTGGCAGCCGTGCTCTGTGCACAGTGCCACGCCGCAAGTACGACAGCTGGAGACCATCTCTTGATCTGCTGGCCCGCTCAAACAGCCATGTCAGCGAAGATCTTGAGGAGCTCAATAAGAGAGCCGAACTTATCAATGAGGTCCTGCAGTCATTTGGTGTCAAGGCAACAGTAGCTGATTACCTTACCGGACCTGTGATCACCCGCTTTGATCTGGATCTGGCTCCGGGCGTTAAGACCTCGGCTATTTCCTCTATTGAAACCGAGCTGTGCCGCAATCTGATGGTGCCTAACATTCGTGTGGTACCGATTATTGACGGCTCGTCCTATGTCGGTCTTGAGGTGCCTAATACGGTACGCCGCTTTATTACCCTGGCTGATATGGCAGAAAGCCGTGAGTTCCAGGAGACCACCAGCTCACTGCCTATGTGTCTTGGTGCCTCGGTAACAGGCAGCCCTGTAGTAAAGGATCTGGCTGAGGCTCCACATCTGCTGGTAGCCGGTACTACAGGTTCTGGCAAGTCAGCCGGTCTGAACACCATGCTGATTTCCATGCTGCTCAAGTGTTCACCGGCTGAGCTGCGTCTTATTCTCGTGGACCCTAAGCAGCTTGAGTTCTCTATCTACAAGGATCTGCCTCATCTGATTACTCCGGTAATCACCGATGTTGCTGAAAAGACTCCGGTAGCCCTCAACTGGTGTGTTGATGAGATGGAGCGCCGCTTCAAGCTCATGTCCATGCTGGGTGTTAGAAAGCTCTCCGAGTTCAACGAAATGGTAAGACGTGAGGCTCAGGCCGGACGCTCTATTGCCGATCCGCTGTGGACTGTTGATCAGGGACCTCATCCTCAGGCTCTTGAGCCTCTGCCATGCATTGTGGTGGTGGTTGAGGAATTTGCTGACCTCATGGCTCAAAGCGGTCGCAAGAAGGACAAGGAGGGTACTCCTGAGGGCCTGATTGCACGTCTGAGTGCCAAGTCCCGTGCCGCAGGTATCCATCTGGTACTGGTTACCCAGACTCCACGTTCAGAGGTGGTCACCGGTACCATCAAGGCCAACTTCCCATCTCGTGTGGCCTTTACTGTGCAGAACCGTCTTGATTCCACCATTGTGCTGGATGAAAAGGGCGCAGAGACTTTGCTTGGCAATGGCGACATGCTTTACAAGTTCACCGGCTCAAGCACAGCTACCCGTGCTCACGGCGCATTTACCTCCAATGATGATGTAAGGGCTGTGGTTGAGGCATGGCGTGAGCATGCCGGTGCTCCTGAGTACCTTGAGGACGTTATTTACGTTCCTGAAGAGGAGCATGACGAGCCAGGTGAGGCCCGTGCCCGCGAGCGCGAACTGGACGTAAAGTTCGATGCTGCCGCTGCCCTGGCCCGTGAGTACCTGGAGCTGCGTGGCAAACCGCCAACCGTTTCAGATCTTCAGACTGAGCTTGGTGTAGGCTTCCCAAGAGCCAAGAAGATTCACATGCAGCTCATGCGTGAAGGCGTCTTCAACTGACAGATCAGGCCCGGCTCCTGTTTACCGGTCCTGCCACTGCTTACTGGTTCATTAACTGCTCCGGTTACAGGTTTACAGATCCAGTTACCGGACCATTAACTGCTCCTGGAACGGGCTCAGTAACTGGGTCGGTAACGGGCTCAGTAACGTGGTCGGTAGCAGGCATGGAGCCTGCAGATAAAAGAGCGGGGGCGCAGAGAAATCTGCGCCCCCGTCTTTTTTCACGTGATTCTGGCTCTATCTGTGAGTCTGAGTTGAGCCAGAACTGGCGTGTTTTCCTGCAGTCAAAATGTCTTTGGCCCCCGAACATAAGGCAGGTTTCCAGGATCCCAGTTGCAGGCTGTTTTTAGCAGTCTGTTTAGTCTGGATGTGCTTTGTTTATCGAAAACTCCTGTTGCATCTAAGAAAAATTCTTGGTTGCAACTAATTGGACGGCGTCACTGTGCGAAGTATGTATAATCGTTGCAGAACATTAACCCAGGAGATATGAAATGACTCAAGTTACTTTCCAGCAGGCACCAGTAAACGTAAAGGGCTCTTTAATCAAGGTTGGCGACGTTGCTCCTAACTTTGTAATGACCAAGAACGACCTGAGCGACTACGAGCTGGCTGCCAACAAGGGTAAAGTATTAGTTTTATCAGTTGTTCCAAGCCTCGACACCCCAGTTTGCCAGGCTTCTGCCCGCGCTTTCAATGAGAAGGCTGCCGGTCTGGGCGCTGAAGTCCTCTGCATCTCCAAGGACCTCCCATTTGCTTCCGGCCGTTTCTGCACCGCTGAGGGCATCCAGAACGTAGTTGCTCTGTCCGACTTCCGCAACGACTCCAACTTCGGTGAGGCCTATGGTCTTGAGATCGCCGATACCGTTCTGCGTGGCCTGTTAACCCGTGCTGTTATCGTAGTTGACAAGGAAGGCAAGGTTGCCTACGTTGAGCTGGTTGGCGAAATCACCAACGAGCCAAACTACGAGGCTGCTCTGGCTGCTGCCAAGGCCGCTTTATAATTCAGCTGCAAGGTCAGTTTTGAATTAACAGGATTTCTTCATACCGCTTCAGGTAGAGAAATACTGACAAAGACAGGGGCGTCTGCATCATGCAGACGCCCCTGTCTGCTTAATGGCCTGGCAAAAATGCCGCCTGTGAGCTCCTGGCTGTATAAAATGCTCTGTAGTGGGTTATCATGCTTTGAGGTGGTATGCACACTCAAGACCGTATGCTGTTCACGCATCAGCTCGAGTATTTGCTGCACATACGCCCTGTGGGCGTCCACAGGGCGCTCACAGGGCGCCGCGTCGCAGGTGAGGCGGCAGGTGCATCTGGTGCTGCGCTGCAGCGGCCTGCCGACAAAGCGCGCATTAAGGACACACAGGTTTTTCTTTATCCAAGGCAATTATTACTATGGCTTACTCACGTCTGTTTTCTAAGGGAGGGGCTCTTACAGCCCTGAAGTCAGCCGGTATCGGCATGGTGCTGGCAGCCTCACTGGGGGCAGGCGCCATGACGGCCCATGCAGCTCAGGCTCCGGCTGCTGTAAAGGCATCAGCAACCAATGCTGCCAGGGCCTCGCTTAAGGAGCTTGTCGATGCAATACCCCGCTTTACTGCCAACTTCAAGCAGGAACTGACGGACGAGAGTGGCACTGTTCTTTCTGAGGCCCGTGGCAAGATTTACATGATGAATCCTGACCACTTCATGATGCATACCCGCATCCCTGATGAGACCGCTCTTTATACCAGGGGCAAGGACATCTACTACTATGACGCTGCCGTAAATCAGGTCTCCATTTTCAGCATGGACAATCTGGGCAGCAATCCTATCATTCTGCTCTCCAGCTCCGATCCGGCCAGGTGGGATAACTACAGCGTAAGCCGTGACGGATCCATCTATACCCTCATTCCTAAAGATCCTCAGGAAGTGCGCAGCATTACCATCAAGTTCATCAACCACAATATTGATGGCCGCAAGGGTTATATCAACACCATTGATTCGCTGACCATTCGCATGGACGATGGCAATACCAATTTCTATCTCTTTACCAACCAGAAAGATGCCGTATCCCGCAAAAACTTTGAGTTCAGCCTGCCACCTGACGTAGAGATCGACGATCAGCGCTGATTGCTTCAAAAAACGTAAGCCGCACCGTTCTAAGCTGCCTGGCCGCCATTGCGGCAGCTGACGCTTCTGCAGACGCGGCTGCAGACGCAACTGCGGCGGAGCGGCCTGTGCGGTCTGTTCGGTACCTCATGGTACGGCCGGGCGGGGGCTTGCATTGAGCAGGGGTAACTAATACACCAGGAGCACTTTAATGGACACAAAACAGGGAGATCTCTTCGGCTGTCTCGACGCTGACAACGATATCCTCAGTCCCTCAGCAAAGTCAGATGACAAGGGGCTGTCATCCTCTTTGTCTGGAAGTGGTGCTCCGCTGTCCTCGGGCGGTGCCGGTGATGATGTGGGTGGCGCAGGCGCTGCGGCTGGCGCTGCGGCGGCTGGTGCTTCAGCTGGTGCGGCTTCAGGTGCAGGCGGCCTGGCAGGTGGTTCGGGCACATCAGGCGGTGCATGGGAGGATGACCGTCCGGCCTTTATGCTCGGCGGCGGGCCTGCCATGGACAGTGAGCCTGAGTCTCTGGTTGATGAAAATGCCGCTGATGACCCATTTGCGCCACTGGCCGCACGACTGCGTCCGCGCAATCTTAATGAGTACATTGGTCAGAGTCATCTTATTGGCCCGGGCCGCCCTTTACGTATGGCTCTTGAGCGTGGTCAGTGCTACTCAATGATTCTGTGGGGACCGCCTGGTGTGGGTAAGACTACGCTTGCCTTTATCATTGCCCGCAGTACTAATGCCCATCTTGAGCAGATTTCAGCTGTTACCAGCGGTATAAAAGATATACGTGAGGCTGTGGAGCGTGCCCGTCAGCGTCGTGCCCGGGGCATCAGAACCATTCTTTTTGTCGATGAGGTGCACCGCTTCAACAAGGCTCAGCAGGACGCTTTCCTGCCGCATATTGAAAACGGCACTGTGATTTTTATCGGCGCCACCACAGAAAATCCGTCCTTCCAGGTCAATTCAGCTCTGCTGTCACGTGCCCGCGTCTATGTGCTCAAAAAGCTTACCGATGAAGAGCTCTCGGCTCTAATCGATCTTGCTCTGACCTCTGAGCGTGGCCTTGCCGATCTGAACCTGACCTTTGATGACAGGGTACGACATGCCATTATGGAGCTTTCAGGTGGTGATGCCCGTCATCTGCTGACTACACTTGAGATGCTCTCAGATGATGCCGCTCCTCTGCCTGACGGCCGCAAGGTCATTACCTACGCCATGGTCGGAGCTGTAGCCGGTCGCCGCATCATCAGTTATGACAAGGGCGGAGATAATTTCTACGACCTGATATCTGCCTTCCACAAATCTGTACGAGGATCGGCTCCTGATGCGGCCCTGTACTGGTATGCCCGCATTCTTGAGGCCGGAGGGGATCCGCTTTATGTGGCCCGTCGGCTGCTGGCTGTGGCTACTGAGGACATTGGTCTTGCCGATCCTCAGGCCATGCAGATTGGTCTGAATGCCTGGGATATCTACACCCGTGTAGGCGAGACCGAAGGTGCACGTGCTATTGCTCAGGCAGCCGTATACATGGCCCTGGCTCCTAAGAGCAATCATCTGTACACAGCTTTTGGCAAAGCCCGCTCTGATGCCTCCAGACTGCCATCCTTTGAGGTGCCGCTGTATATTCGCAATGCTCCAACTGCTCTGATGGAGTCCCTTGGTTATCACAAGGGTTACCGCTATGCCCATGACTACCAGGGAGCCTATGCTCCTGGCGAATGCTTTATGCCTGAGGAGCTGCACGGACGTACCTATTACGAGCCGAGCAACCGTGGCTATGAGGAATACCTCTCAAGACGCCGCGATTATCTCAAACAGCTCGATGCCATGGCCCCTCCTGCCGAGCAGCGCTTCCCTCCGGGTCATGACCGTCAGATGCTCGATAAGCTGCGTATGATGCACCCTGACCTGTTCACTGACAGCGATGATAGCAATGAGCATCACTGACAGCACAGTAAGCCATGATTCACAGTCCCGCCGTCCTGTCTTCGACCAGGTCAGCGGGACTGCTGTTTTTTGCGCCTGAAAGTGCGCACCTGGCAGGCCGGGCGGCGCCAGAATAGCCATGGCCTCGTCACTGTGGGCTGTGGCTTGCAAAAGCAGTCTGTGCCTGGTCGCTGCGCGCATGGCGCCGGTGGATGCCCTGGGGCTGGTCGCTGAGCGCCTGGCGGCCGATGAGCCATGTCCTGGTCGCTGCGCGCCGGGGCGTCGGATGCCCTGGGGCTGGTCACTGGGCGCCCGGTGACGCCCGGTCGAACCGGGGATTGCGTGGAGTGCTGAGGCTAATAAAATCGGTTAAGTTCAGCATGTATGGCAATTCGTGATAAAATTCGGGATTTGTTATGACAAGAAAAAGGCCTGATGCTTTAGCTTTAAACCGGTTCGGGATACAGCCGCAAAGTCAGCCCTGACAGAAATACAGACGGGTTTTGTGCCCGTGATATGACTGCCGTCAGTCCTTGTTCTCATTTTTCCTATCTTTAAATGGCGAGCTTATCATGCTGGATTCTAGATATATTCGCGCAGACCTGGCCACGACCAGAGATATTCTGGCTAACCGTAATTTCACCCTTGATGTTGAAAAGCTGTCCCAGCTTGAAGAGCAGAGAAAGGACTTAATGGTCCGTACTCAGGATCTTCAGGCCAAGCGCAACTCCCTGTCCAAGTCCATTGGTCAGGCAATGCGTGAGGGTAAGGATGTTGCTGCCATCAAGGCTGAGGTCTCCGCTATCGGTGATGAGCTTGATAAGACCAAGAAGCAGCAGGACGAGGTTCTTGCTGAGATTGAAGCCATTGCTCTGACCATTCCTAACCTGCCACATGAATCTGTTCCAGTAGGCAAGGATGAAAATGACAATGTAGAGGTACGCCGCTGGGGTACTCCACGTACCTTTGACTTTGAGGTCAAGGATCACGTGGCTCTTGGTGAGGGTCTGGGCCAGCTGGACTTTGCCAATGCCCGCAAGATTTCCGGTGCCCGTTTTGCTCTGATGAAGGGCCCAATCTGCTCCCTGCACCGCGCTCTGGTTCAGCTGATGATCGATCTGCACTGCCAGAAACAGGGTTACACTGAAGTTTACGTACCATACCTGGTTAACACCGACTCTCTGTACGGTACCGGCCAGCTGCCAAAGTTTGGTGAGGATCTCTTCCACACCAGCCTCAACGGCAATGCTGACGGTGATGACGTAAACCGTCATTTCTGCCTGATTCCTACTGCCGAAGTACCATTAACCAACATGGTACGCGACGAAATCATTCCTGAGGATCAGCTGCCAATCAAGCTTACCGCTCACACCCCATGCTTCCGCTCTGAGGCAGGTTCTGCCGGTCGCGACACCCGTGGTTTAATCCGCATGCACCAGTTCGACAAGGTTGAGATGGTGCAGATTGTCCGTCCTGAGGACTCCTTTGAGGCTCTCGAGCAGTTAACCCGTGATGCCGAGTCTGTACTGCAGGCTCTGGAGCTGCCTTATCGTGTAGTTGCTCTGTCCACCGGTGACATGGGCTTCTCCGCTGCCAAGACCTACGATCTTGAGGTATGGATTCCAGCTCAGAATACCTACCGTGAGATTTCTTCCTGCTCCAACTGCACCGATTTCCAGGCCCGCCGTATGCAGGCCCGTCTGCGCCGTAAGGACAACAAGATCGAGCTGCTGCACACCTTAAACGGTTCCGGTCTTGCCGTAGGCCGTACTCTGGTTGCTGTTATGGAAAACTATCAGAATGCAGACGGCTCCATCACCGTACCTGAAGCCTTACGTCCTTACTTAAACGGTCTTGAGGTAATCGGCAAATAATGTTCACCACAGCTGATTGGCTGATTCTGGCCGTAGTTGTCCTCTCAGGCGCCCTGTCTCTGTTCAGGGGCTTTATCAAGGAAGCCGTTTCCCTGATCGCCTGGGTTGGTGCTTTCATTGTAACCAGCCGCTTTTATGAGCCCCTGGCTGCAAAGGTGACCTTTCTTCAGGATGATATGGTCAGGAAAGCGTTTGCCTGCGCAGTTCTGTTCATAGCCACCATTCTTGTAGTTGGCCTCTGTGGCAGTCTTATCAGTTCACTTATTAACAGGGTAGGCCTGTCAGGCACAGACAGACTTCTGGGAGCGGTTTTCGGCGTTATGCGCGGCGTTCTCATAGTCTGTGTGCTGCTGGCACTGATGCAGATTGGCTTCAAGCTTCAGATTCTGAGCTTTGTAGCTGACTCGCCTTTCTACAGGGATTCGCTGCTCATTCCTGAGATGCAGCGCATCGTCAACTGGTTCTTTGCCAATGGACCAGCCACCCCAGAAGACTTTAACAGCGCGTTAGGAGCCTAATATGTGCGGAGTAGTGGGCATTGTTGCCAATTCACCAGTTAACCTGTCCCTTTATGATTCCTTAACCGTGTTACAGCATCGCGGTCAGGATGCTGCCGGTATCGTTACCCTTGATGAGGGCAACTTCAGGCAGCGTAAGGCCAATGGTCTGGTCAGCGAGGTTTTCCAGCAGAAGCACATGATGCGTCTTAAGGGCAATATTGGTATAGGTCACTGCCGTTATCCAACTGCCGGCTCATCTTCAGCTGCTGAAGCTCAGCCTTTCTATGTAAACTCACCTTTTGGTATCGCTCTTGCGCACAACGGTAATCTCACCAATTCCCGTGCTCTTAAGGAAAAGTGTGACAGCATCTTCCGTCATGTGAACACTTCATCTGACTCTGAGATTCTGCTCAATATCTTTGCCGGCCGTCTGCAGGACATTACCGGCTGCCGTCGCAAGCCAACTGCTGAGGATATCTTCGAGACTATCCGTGGTGTTAACAAAGACATCAGCGGCGGCTATGCCGTTGTTTCCCTGATCATCGGCTCCGGTCTGGTTGCTTTCCGCGATCCTAATGGTATCCGTCCTCTGGTACTGGGTCACCGCAAGGATGAGCAGGGCCGTGATGAGTATATGCTGGCCTCCGAGTCAGTAGCTCTGTCTATCTGCGGCTTCAACCTGGTTCGCGATGTTGAGCCGGGTGAAGGCATCTTCATTGAGGAAAACGGCACTCTGCACACTGCCATGTGTGCTGACAATGCAAAGTTACAGCCTTGCATCTTCGAGTATGTATATTTTGCCCGTCCTGATTCCATCATGAACGGTGTTTCCGTATACGCTGCCCGTGTCAGCATGGGTACCAACCTTGCTGAAAAGATCAAGCGCGAGTACAGCCATCTCAATATCGATGTGGTCATTCCTATTCCTGAGACCTCCTGCGATATTGCTGTACAGATCGCACGTATCCTTGGTGTACCTTACCGCCAGGGCTTTGTGAAGAACCGCTATATCGGCCGTACCTTCATCATGCCAGGTCAAAAGCAGCGCAAGAAGTCAGTACGCAACAAGCTCAACCCTATCCCGGCTGAGTTCAAGGGCAAGCGTGTACTGCTGGTTGATGACTCCATCGTTCGTGGTACTACCTCCGGCCAGATCGTTGATATGGCCCGTGAGTCCGGTGCTGAGGCTGTTTACTTTGCCTCCGCTGCTCCTGAGGTACGTTATGCCAATGTCTATGGCATTGACATGCCTACCGTAAAGGAACTCATTGCCTACAACCGTACCAATGAGGAGATCTGCGAGCTTATCCATGCCGACGCCCTGATCTACCAGGACATTAAGGACATGGAAAATGCCGTACGTGCTGAAAATCCAGCCCTGACCTCCTTTGAGGAGTCCGTATTTACCGGTGAGTACATCACCCCAGGTGTGGACGAAGAGTACTTTGCTTTCCTCGATCAGCAGCGCTCTGATGACGCCAAGGCTGACAAGGCATGGAAGGACTCCAACGAGAGCCTTGAGATTTACAATATCTAATCATTGCTCTCCACCTCCAGCCAGGCACAGCCTGTGAGGTACACAATGCCTCTCATGGCTGTGCCTGGTCTGCATGTCGATGACGTGACAGCTGCACTGTGATAAACAGTGCCGATAAAAAAAAGAGCCCGATCTTAACGATTCGGGCTCTTTTTTTCGCTCTGCTTATTAAGGCAGGTCCGGACAGTCCGGCCTGCCAGTCAGGCAATGGGGCTTATTATGAGCCCTTCTGCAGACGGTTGATCTGCTCGTTTAATAAGGTGACCTGAAGCTCGTTCATCTTGGAGAGCTGATCACGCAGGGCCTGCTGCTCCTCTGGAGCGGCCTCGGCCAGCTTCTGCTTTACGCCATCGATGTCGGTCTTGATCTGGGTCAGGCACTCGTCGATCTGAGTGTCGGAGAGCATGTCAGGGGTGGCAACCTCGGTGCCCTGGGAGGCAGCTGCGGTTGGGGTTAAGAGCATGTTAGCCAGTAAAACACCGGCGCCGGCACCAGCCAGGGAGCTGATGAATGCACCACCCATGCCCATACCGCCTGCTGGGGCGGCTGCTGGAGCAGCGGCTGGAGCGGCGTTCTGGTTAGGACGGGTAGCGTTCTGGGAGAACTGGGCGTCTTTCTGCTGGTTGTTGGCAGCAGTCTTGTTGTCATTGTTAGCGGTACGTCTGGTGGTAGTAGCAGAAGCACGTGGGGCGGTAGCGCGTGGAGCTGCACGACGGGAGCCGCCGCGACGGGCATCAAACTGAACGGTGGCAACATCGTTGACCAGGCCGCTGATTAAATTGGTTACAGGGTTAGCCTGTACGCCCTGAGCGGTCAGAGCAAAAGAAGCTGCAATTGCAGAAGCGATTAAAGTTTTCTTAAACATTGTGCAAACCTAAAAGTAGTTAAGCTAACTAAACTAAGGCAAGCATAGCACACCCTAATTAGTTATAAATTAGGTTTTTTCCGGCTTTATTACAGGCATCACACTGTAACAGCCAGGGTGACCTCATGGCCAAATACACAGGAAAATTAACTGTCATATGGATAAGTGCTTAATTTACCTGTGCCTATGCGGCATAAAGCATGGCAATAACGGCACCAATAGCCAGAACGATCAGAACCAGAAATACACCGGCAAAGAACTTGAGCATATCAACCTCACTTACGGGAGCATTAATAACAGTGCCTGTAACTGATAAAAATATGCATATCAGTCACTGCAACCAGAGCCGCATAACAAAGACAGCTAAGCCCCGTTCCAAAAATCTCCAAAAAAGCCCCAAAACATACCCTTAACAGCTCCGGTAAAACCAGAGTCGTGGGCACTGCCAAGCCGCAGCAATCCATGGCAATGCAGTGACAATATGCCATAAGAGCCGTAATCTGACAAAAGCCTGCCTGAAACACCAGAAAGTCCTTGCCTCTGTCAGTTCATTCTGCCCTCCACCTGCAGGTTCATCCGCCTTCAAGTTCATCCACCCGAGGTTCACCCACCTGCAGGCTCATCTACTTGCAGGATCATCCGCCTTCAAGTTCATCCACCCGCAGGTTCATCCACCCGAGGTTCACCCACCTGCAGGCTCATCTACTTGCAGGATCATCCACCTGCAGGTTCATCCATACGCAAGCTAATCCGCAAGCTCATCTGTCATTCAGCCATGCAGCTGAACTGAGCTCTCATTCTGTGAGCGTATTAAATAAGCATGTGGCGCACAGCTCAGTGTGCTGAGCGCCTGCGAGTTGAAAACGCTTTACAAAACTTAAGATAAGGCCTTTTCAGAATGATCCGAATTTATGGGACAGGCATGGCAAAGGTGCTGATAAAGGAATGGGATGCATTTGATCGTCAGCATTGCAGTTTGCAAGATACGCGTATGCTAAGAGGCATTTCGCGCAAAAGCATTACAGGCAAGGTAGAGGTGATGTGGACGCACGTAATCGGCAGTCAGCAGGTAAATGGACAGGTACAGCTATATGTAGAGGCAGCAGGGGACAGGGGATACGAGATATGAGGTATGGGGCAGGGGAGAGGAGTTTGACTGGCCGGAGGGCAGTTTTATGGATTGGGGCCTTTTTTCAGGCAAAAAAAAATCAGCACTGAGGCTGATTGGGATGGTGCGCCTTAGTGGACTCGAACCACCGACCCCCACCATGTCAAGGTGATGCTCTAACCAAGCTGAGCTAAAGGCGCATTGTTTCTGACTCGTCGTCAGCGAACGGTGTGCATTATAGCGATGCCCATAACCATTGGCAAGAGAATTTTACAAATTTTTCAAAATTTTTTGACATTTCGGTCCGCAATAAGGCCATTTTGAGCATAAAAACGCCAATTATGCCGATTTTTCTGCAGATATTGCTCCCAACGGCTGACTGCAGGTGATTTCAGCTCCAGGCAGCATGCGATGGCAGGGACCGGCAGACCCTGGCAGGTACTGTACAGCTATGGCGCGGCAGAACCACACAGAGAGTGTACTGACAGGGAGATGCAAAGCCTGCAGAGAGTGTACAGCCATGGAGTGGCAAAGCCTCGCAGAGAGTGTACGGCCAGGGAGTGGCAAAGCCTCGCAGATAGTGTACTGCCAGGGAGTGGCAAAGCCTCGCAGAGAGTGTACTGGGCTGGGGCTATGCGGGCATGGTGTGGCTGCGCGTGAACATATGCATGGGGCTGGCATGACGGTGGAAGACTGGCTGCTGTGCAGGAGGGCAAGTCCGGGAGTATGGCCATGGGGCCTGGGAGCGGTTTTGGCCTGAAAATCGGCTTGATTTTGCGGGCCAGGTCACTTTTTCGTGCAAAGGGGGACTGCCAGGCGTATACTTGAGTGCTGATGGCATCGCACAGGTCAGTGCAGACGGGTTAGCCTGCGCATGGTTGTGATGCGGTCTTGTTAACTTTTATTAGAGGACCTCAAGGTGCATCGTTGGCACCGTTGGTTTGAACCTATGATCAAAATTACTTTACCTAATGGCGCTGTCAAAGAGTTTGAAGGCGCAGTATCAATTGCTGATGTAGCTGCCAGCATCGGCCCAGGTCTGGCCCGCAGCTGTGTTGCCGGCCGTATCAATGGCGAATTACATGACGCCTGCGATCTCATCACCGAAGATGCAGCAATCGAGATTGTTACCCCTAAGGACAAGGACGGTCTTGAGATTATCCGTCACTCCTGTGCCCACCTTTTAGGTCACGCCATCAAGCAGTTATGGCCTGATACCAAGATGGCTATCGGTCCTGTGGTAGATAACGGCTTCTACTATGACGTTGATCTGGACCACAAGCTCACTGCTGAGGACATGGAAGCTCTCGACAAGAGAATGCACGAGCTGGCCAGGACCGACTACAAGGTAATCAAGGAAGTTGTGGACTGGCAGGGTGCTTACGATGCCTTCACCAGCCGTGACGAGCCATACAAGAAGTTAATCCTCGAAGAGAATATCGACAAGTCCGACAGACCAGCTCTGTATCATCACGAAGAGTACACCGACATGTGCCGTGGCCCTCACGTTCCACACATGTCCTTCTGTTCCAACTTCAAGCTGACTCACTTTGCCGGTGCCTACTGGCGTGGCGATTCCAAGAACAAGATGCTCCAGCGTATCTACGGTACCTGCTGGGCCTCCAAGGAGGAGCTGGCCGACTATCTGCGCAAGCGCGAAGAAGCCGCCAAGCGTGACCACCGTGTTCTGGGCAAGAAGCTCGACCTGTTCCACTTCCAGCAGGAAGCTCCTGGTCTGGTTTTCTGGCACCACGACGGCTGGACCATCTACCGTCTGGTAGAGGATTACATGCGTGGCATGCTCCACAAGTATGGCTATATTGAGGTTAACACCCCTCAGATTATGGACCGCGTACTGTGGGAGCGTTCCGGTCACTGGGACAAGTACGCTGAGAACATGTTCACTACCGCCTCTGAGAACCGTGAATATGCCATCAAGCCAATGAACTGCCCTGGTGCCATTCAGATTTTCAACAGCCGCACCCGTTCCTACCGTGATCTGCCAATCCGTATGGCCGAATTCGGTAAGGATCACCGTAACGAACCATCAGGTTCTCTGCACGGTCTGCTGCGTGTTCGTGGCTTTGAGCAGGATGATGCCCACATCTTCATTACTGAAGATCAGATCCTTCAGGAAGTTACCGAGTGCATCAAGATGGTTTACGAGGTTTATGACAACTTCGGATTCCACAAGATCGACGTCAAGCTCTCTACCCGTCCTGAAAAGCGTATCGGCTCTGATGAGATCTGGGACAAGTCTGAAAAAGATCTGGCCGACGCTCTGACCGCCAATGGTCTTGAGTTCGAGCTTCAGCCAGGCGAGGGTGCTTTCTACGGTCCTAAGATCGAGTTCACCCTGCACGACTCTCTGGGCCGTGCCTGGCAGTGCGGTACCATTCAGCTGGACTTCTCTCTGCCGCAGCGTCTTGACGCCCACTATGTAGGTGAGGACAACAAGGACCACGTTCCTGTTATGATTCACCGCGCCATGCTGGGCTCTCTGGAGCGCTTCATCGGTATTCTTACCGAAGAGTTTGCCGGCGCCTTCCCTACCTGGCTGGCCCCTGTTCAGGCTGTTGTCATGAACATCACCTCCAACCAGGTTGAGTATGTAAAGGAAGTTACAAAGAAGCTCGACGAGGCCGGTATCCGTGTCCAGTCAGATCTGCGTAATGACAAGGTAGGCTTCAAGATTCGTGAGTATACCTTAATGCACGTTCCTTACATGCTGGTATGTGGTGATCGTGAGGCTGAGAACGGCCAGGTCGCAGTACGTACCAGAAAGGGTGTAGATTTAGGTGCAATGCCTGTTGATGATTTGATTAGCATGATCAAATCTGATATCATATCGCGCAAACTTTTTACCAGGGCCGATGAGAAGCCTGAGGAAAAAAAGTAGAATAGCTGCATCAAGTCGCTAATTTTCGGACCTCACGTTCGATATGAAAGAGCTGGTGAAGCAATATTGCCAGCTCTTTTATTGTGCCCCTGGCACATGTAAAGTTGCAGCCTGATCAGTGATCTTTGGATACTAGGAGTCTGCTATAAACAGCGCAAAAAAGACCGGTAGGCCACAGCCTAAAAACCGGGTGAACGGTGACATCAGATGTCGTGAAGTACGTCTGATTGGAGAGGACAATGAGACTATAGGTGTCATGCCTACAGTTCAAGCTTTACGCATGGCTGAAGAAGCTGGTGTTGATTTAGTTGAAATCAGTCCTAATGCTGAGCCGCCAGTCTGTCGCTTAATTGAGTATGGCAAGTACCTCTACGAGAAGAGCAAGGATCAGAAAAAGAAGAAGCAGAAAGTCGTCCAGATTAAGGAAATCAAATTCCGTCCTGGTACTGACGAAGGCGACTATCAGGTTAAACTACGCAACCTGATTCGCTTCCTCGAAGAGGGCAACAAGGCCAAGGTGACATTACGCTTCCGTGGACGCGAAATGGCTCACCAGCACATTGGTCTGGATGTTCTCAAGCGTGTAGAGCACGATCTATGCGAAGAAAAGGGACTGGCTACGGTTGAAAGCGCCTCACGTGTTGAGGGCCGTCAGGCAACCATGGTTCTCGCCCCTAAGAAGAAATAAGAATCCTAAGGGAATCCAAGTCCTGAAAGGTATTACCTGCAGGCCCCTTACTTTCTACTCATAATGCGGAGTTATAAATAATGGCTGGAAAAGTCAAGGTCAAGATGAAGACCGATCGTGGCGTTGCCAAGCGCTTCAAGAAGACTGGCAGTGGTCACTTCAAGTGCCGTCACCAGAACTTACGTCACATCCTCACCAAGAAGAGCCGTAAGCGTAAGCGTTCATTACGTGCTATGAACATCGTTCATACTTCTAATGTCCGCGCTATCATGCGTCAGTTACCTTACGCCTAATTGGAGGATTTTTAAATGGCAAGAGTTAAGCGTGGTGTTACCGCACGTGCCCGTCATAAGAAGGTTTTAAAGGCTGCCAAGGGTTACTACGGTGCCCGTTCCCGCACCTACCGCGTTGCCGTCCAGGCCGTTACCAAGGCCGGTCAGTACGCCTACCGTGACCGTCGTCAGAAGAAGCGTCAGTTCCGCGCTCTGTGGATCGTACGTATCAATGCTGCCGCCCGTCAGTACGGTTTAAGCTACAGCAAGTTCATGAACGGTTTAAAGAAGGCCAACATCGAGATCGACCGTAAGGTTCTCTCCGAGCTCGCCATCAACGAGAAGGCCGCTTTCGAGACCATCGCTAACCAGGCCCGCGCTGCTTTAGGTTTATAATTTAAACCTTTGCTGGTCTGACAGCTAAAAAGGGGGTTGTGCATATGCACAACCCCCTTTTCAATTTTACCGGTGCTGTTTTCGTGCGCCCTGCCCTCAGCACGCCTTTAAGTCGGCTTCCCGGGCCATCACCATGGCCATCACCATGGCGCATGCCAACGAACATGTCCCTGACCTGGCCCTTTGCCCTGACCATGGCCCAGGCCCCCGGCAGACCAGACCGGGCGAGATCCCAGGTCTTGTCTGCCGGGTCCTGGTGGCAGTTGCAGTGCTCTAACTGATGTTCAGGCCGGCAACAGCAAATGCCGCCTTAGTGCTGTCTGTACAGTCCGAGTAAATCTTGCCCTGAAGCTGCTCGTTGTCATAGACATATACGCTGAGCTCATGGCACTGCCTGAGGAGTTCAGGAACACTGTTGAGATAGTCAGGATATGTAGTGAGACATTTTACTCTCGCTTCTGTAATGTGGTTAGCAAGGTCACACTCGATAACGGCAGCGCAGAATGCTACGAAGGCTCTGTAAAGTACTCCAGCCTCAGTTCTTGCCCCCAGTCTGCGGTTATTCATATTTCCTTTCAGCCTCAGATTTGCAAGTTTCACATGCCTTATATTTTTGTAAATGGTGCGGGCCTCCTGAGCACTCATTGAGCCATCATCTGTTATAAGAACATCAAATCCAAAATTACGGGCAGTTTCTTCAAGCTTTGTGTCAACAAACCTTATCTGACGGGCCTCCTCGCTTTGAGGAAGATGTTTTTCCGGCTGATAGTTTGTTAATGCCAGTAATGCAATCCTATAGTCTTTGGAAAGCTCTTTGCCCATAATAAGGTCAGTGGTTGCGCGGTTCACCAGATCAATGCATCTCCTGATTTTATCTGATTTGAGTAAAGTGTCATAAAACACATGGCAATATAGCTTTGTTCCTGTGTCGTTGACTTTGCTCATGTCTGCAGTAGCAGCACTCTCATGTCCTTTCTCAAGAATAATAAGCCTGTACCCAATGAGCGTCGGATACTTATCAAAGAGACGAAAACAGGATGGGGCGTTCACTGCCGGAAATTCAGGTGTCTCTTTTAACGCTTCGGCAAGAGCAGCAGCTCTGTACCTGCTGCCGTCCCTGCAGTTCAAAAGGAAGCTCTGACCAGCATTTAGCAGTGTGTCAATGAGCTCATCGTCAGCACCAGTATTGTCTGCGACATATAACATCCTGAATAAAAGGTCATCAGTGCCTTCCACTCCCAGCTCATTTAACGACTGCATTGCCTGAGCAGTATAGTCGCAGCTGCCTTTGCCCAATATGAAAGTAATAGGAAGAGAGCCTTCTTCTGTGGTAGTAAGGAGATCAAAATCAGTATGTTCTGAGCACTCTTCGTATTTTTGCCTGGTATTTAAAACTGTTTTGCCGAAGAGGTCGTAGTTATTCTGATGCGGACTGATGAAGTCTGACTGATCATTCAAATCTGCATTGGTGCCTGACGCAAAGACAAAGTCAGAGCTCTTTGACGACAGTATATTTCCTGCATACTGACGCAGAATCTTACGTACTTTATCCTGGTCAATCTTTTTTAAGGAGTTAACGAAAGCAGTGGATGTTATTCCACCAGATACAGGAAGGTCGTACTGGTAAACAAAGCTTTCCAGGTCCTGGACGTTGAGCTCTCCAGTCAGAACAGTTCTGGCTACCAGTGACATAACGTGACTTCCGGCTCTTTTTCCCAAATGCTTATATACAGCCTGGGCCAGACCTGTTCTTGTGGCACTGGCAAACACTGCATGAGCAGCTGCATTCTTAACTGCCAGTATATGGCCCTGGGCAGCTGTGCCCTGCAGGCCTGACATTGCAAACTGTTCAGGAATTATGCTGCCTTTACCTGGCGATTGCCTGCCTGTTCTGGCAGATCCTCGACCTTTTCTGGCAGCACCATGGTCTGCTCTGGCCGACTCACGGTCGGAGCTGGCAGAGCAATGACTGCTCCGTGTACCAGCTGTACTGCTGTCGTCAGAGGACTCATCGGCAGTGTCGCCTGACCCGGTACTGGTGCTGTCATTATGTAACCAGGCATGATTGAGTTCTGCCGGTGCAGCAATGAGCTCACCATCAAGCTTAATGCCAGGCACAGCAGTACCACCATCTTGCTGCAACTGGCTCTTCGGGAAGAAGTAGTTTTTGCCACCCTTCCTGTACATCTCATAGTACTCAAGTTCAGGATAGTCCCTGATGATCTGGCGGTCTCTCCATACCACCCAGCCCTCGCGATTGCCACCGTCAATATGGCCAACCACATGCAGGTTTTTCTGCCTTGCATGTCCCTTAATAAGACGTCCGTCTGCACCAGTCTTGTCCTTTACCCATACAGAATCATAGGTGCTAAGTGCCCAGCCATTTTTGCCGTTTCTTCGAGCGGTCAGACTGATTTTAGGTGGTTCAGGAATTTTCATAATAACAATCCAGCTGGTATCAAAACTGTTAGAGTCGTGGCTTAGTTTATACCATCATTTAAACAGGCATTATAGAAATCTCAAATCAGCAATTATGCCACGTTACAATGCAAGGCCGGGCTGCCATGCTGCTCGCAGGCCAGGCCACCATGTAGCATGGCTGTAAGAGCTCCTGACGGCATATAGCCCGTCATGCAGGCAGGTACGGCAGAGCAGCCAGGCCAGGGCCGCTCAGGTCCCGTCAGGGAGGCCTGTCATGGCCGGTCCCGTCCCGCCAGGGAGGCCTGTCAGAGCCGGTCAGGTCAGAGAAGCCTGGTCAGGACGGGTCGCGTCCCGTCAGGGAGGCCTGGTCAGAGTCGAGCTGTCCGGGGATGTTATGGCAGTGACGCCTGTAAAACGCAGGCATGAAAAAACCCGGTCAGCACAGAGCTTCAGCACTGTGTTGCCGGGCTTTTTCATGCCTTGGGGGACGGGCCTGTTAACGCTCGTCCATGGCAATTACGTGGCGCTCTGGTGAGCCAATGTAAATCTGACGTGGACGGCCGATACGGCTCTCTTCCATGTTCTGCATCTCGTTCCAGTGAGAAATCCAGCCAATGGTACGGGCAAGGGCGAAGATTACAGTAAACATGCTTACTGGAATACCGATTGCCTTTAAGATGATACCGGAGTAGAAGTCTACGTTAGGGTAGAGATTACGCTTTACAAAGTACTCATCACTCAGGGCAATCTGCTCAAGCTCAGTGGCTACTCGCAGAATTGGGTGATTGTAGATCTTGAGCTCCTGGAGAACTTCGTGGCAGGTCTCTCTCATAACAAGAGCACGTGGGTCATAGGTCTTGTATACGCGGTGACCGAAGCCGGACAGACGGAATGGATCGTTCTTGTCCTTGGCGCGCTTGATGAACTCAGGGATGCGCTCTACAGTACCAATCTGCTCAAGCATGCGCAGACAGGCTTCGTTAGCACCACCGTGAGCAGGACCCCACAGGGAAGCGATACCGGCAGCAATACAGGCATAAGGGTTGGCGCCTGATGAACCGGCCAGACGTACTGATGAGGTAGAGGCGTTCTGCTCATGGTCGGCATGCAGGGTAAAGATGCGGTCCAGAGCGCGCTCAATAACAGGGTTAACTTCGTAGGTCTCACATGGGGTAGCAAACATCATGTGGAGGAAGTTACCTGCGTAGCTCAGATCATTACGTGGGTAAATGAATGGGTGGCCAATGGAATACTTGTATGCCATGGCTGCAAGGGTAGGAATCTTGGCAATCAGGCGGATAGCGGTAGCCTGACGGTGCTCAGGATCATAAATGTCCAGGCTGCCGTGATAGAACGCACTTAAAGCTCCAGCCACACCGCACATAACGGCCATTGGGTGGGAGTCACGACGGAAAGCCTTAAACAGGGAAGCAATCTGCTCATGAATCAGAGTGTGGTGCTGTACGCGGTAGCAGAACTCGTCATACTCACGCTTGCTTGGCATCTCACCGTTGAACAGCAGATAACAGACCTGCAGATAATCTGCCTTACGGGCCAGATCAGCAATTGGATAGCCACGGTACAGCAGAATACCCTTCTTGCCATCAATGAAAGTAATTCGGGAGCTGCATGCAGCAGTTGACACGAAGCCTGGATCATAGGTGAAGTAACCCTGCTTACCCAGTTCTCGGATGTCGATGCACTCAGGTCCTACGGTGCCCTTTAAGATAGGCAGTTCGATAGGATCATGGCCGGGAATGGTTAAAGTAGCGACCTTGTCCAGGATTGTAATGTCGTGTAAATCACTCATTTAGCATGCGCCTCCAAAACTTTCAGATGCAATGGACGACAAAACTATAACTATTTCAGTGCGTTATTTTTCACATTTGCCTAAAATGATCCAATTTGGGGACGGTAACAAATTGGTGCAAGTATATGGTGCGATCCGCATTACACGCCCTTATGAGTGCGATTTACAGGCACTTTTTTACCCGGCTTCAGAGCACTAATACCACTGATACAGTGTGGTCTGCATCAATAAGGCACTAAATAAGTGCAATAAAAGCATAAAAATGATACCAGTAACATATAGAATATAAGGCAATTTTCACTGTCTAACACAGCTCTGTAACAGCCTTCCACCACAGCAATGTCCTGATCTGCCATGACATCCATCTGCAGCCTGGCGCAGCTTGCAGCTCCCGCCAGGTTCGCCAAGGCACCGCTTCAAATGTCAACGCCACTGAGACTGTCAGTGCCTGTATCGGCCACCCTTGAGCAGTGACAGCGGGCAAGATTGTCTTGAGGTTCCAGCAATGCATATACATATATATGCAGCTTATGTCCTGGCCAGAAAAAAGACTGGATCGCAGCCAGTCCGCCCGGCCGACCAGGCATGCCTGACCAGGCTGCCTGACTTGGCATGGCATACCTTGCATTGGCTACTCTGGAGTCATGTTGCTTTATGCTTCATGTTCGATGTTGATGTTTTCTCTGCTACTGGCAGGCCTGTGGCCTGTCGCCTGTGGCATGGACAGGGGCAGAGGCAGAGTCAGGTACAGGGGCAGAGGCTGGGGCAGGGGCAGAGGCTGGG
>NZ_JALKIK010000053.1:0-26185 GCF_023050955.1 Anaerobiospirillum sp. NML120511 | reverse complement strand
TGATGAGGTCCTTGATGATAACCATCATCTTGACCACAAATTCCCACTGCTCGTCCTTGACTTCACGGCTGTTCTGCATGGACTCAGGGTTCTTGTCAAAGCCTTCCTTGCAGTACTGTTTGGTCCAGGCAAGAGCCTTCTCGTACTCGGCAGGGTCGTAGATGTTGTTTTCCATACGACGGATAATTTCTACCTCGTCTACGGACTCAACGCGCATGCCCAGGTACTCTTCGATGAAGTTGGAGTCGATGATGGAGCCGGCAATACCCATGCAGATAGAACCAATCTGCAGGTAGCTCTTGCCGCGCATCTGAGCGGCAGCAATGGCGGCGCGGCCAAAGCGCAGAATCTTTTCCTTTACATCCTCAGGAATGGAGGTGTCATCGGCGTCCTGAACTTCGTGACCGTAGATACCAAAAGCAGGCAGACCCTTCTGGGCGTGACCGGCCAGAACAGCGGCAAGGTAAACAGCGCCTGGACGCTCAGTACCGTTAAAGCCCCAGACACCCTTGATGGTGTGCTTGTCCATGTCCATGGTCTCGGAGCCGTAGCACCAGCATGGGGTAACAGTCAGGGTTACATCAACACCCTCACGGCGGAACTTCTCGGCGCAGGCAGCAGCTTCAGGAACACGGCCGATAGTGGTATCAGCGATAATCACCTCAACTGGAGTACCGTCAGCATACTTGAGGTTGGAACGCAGCAGATCGGCAGCGCTCTTTGCCATGTTCATGGTCTGCTCTTCGAGAGACTCACGAACCTTCAGTGGGCCACGACGGCCATCGATAGTAGGACGAATACCAATCTTAGGATGGGACATGATGTAACTCCTGATTAATTCACCTGCTAACTCTGTACTCCTTGCCAGTACGAAGCCCCGGTAATCCGGCAGCCATCTCCTGACAGCGACAATCATTTGAGTACAGCCTCAACACAGGCTTTGAACAGAAAACTGATAACCATCTGCATCCATATGCAGTGCGAGGCACTGCATAATCCCTGCAGTACAAAACACTGCAGTAAGCTGCAATGTCACTGCAGTGCCTCTGCATGCTCTCAGGCATGAATGCCTCTCAAAATCGCAACAGCACTGAGCCTAACCTGAGATATGGCAGATGGTGCAAAATGAAACCTGGCTTTCCCGACCATGGCCAAAAGCTCAGGCCTGAAAGCGAGCCCCACAGGTTATTGCTCTGCAGCCTGGTGCTGCACAGAGCAAATACAGCGCACCGCGAAACAGCGCAGCGCCGCTGCATTTAACTGCAGGACGAAACCTTTTGGCATCAGGACCTCACTCCTGAGTAAACTGCTTTGTAAAACAATATAGATTACTCACAGTGCCAGCAGGGATGCCTTCGGGCTTCCGGCCCTGAAGGCTGCACCATACAGACCTTATGACTGCATCGTGCATCATGCCAGGCACAAAGCCTGGCACTTGGTAAAACAGGAAATAATGATTTTCCTGCATATTAACTAAGACAAGGACCTGGTTAGAGGTACCTGTGCTCCAGCAGGTGCTGGAGCCAGTGCTGCGGCAGTTTCCGCAGCTGGCGCTGCAACAGTTGCTGCGGCAGTTGCCGCAGATGCTGCAGCTTTATGGCAGGTCACAGCCATGCCGCCTTGAGACTACAGTAAAGACTTGTAGAGTTCCTTGATGTCTTCAACTGAGGTGTCACGTGGGTTGCCACCGGTACATACGTCAGCAAAGGCAGACCTGGCCAGGAAGTCGAGATCTTCTTCCTTGACAATGTTCTTGAGGTCCTGAGGAATACCGACATCCTTTGACAGCTGAGCTACAGCGTCAACAGCAGCCTTGCGGTATTCTTCCTGGCTCATGGAGTCAGCACCAGCAACACCGAAAGCACGGGCAATGTGCAGATACTTGTCACCGGTGAAGTCAGCGTTGTACTTCATTACGGTTGGAAGAATAATGGCGTTGGCAACACCGTGTGGGGTGTCATAAAGAGCGCCTAATGGGTGAGCCATTGAGTGAACAATACCCAGACCAACATTGGAGAAGCCCATACCGGCAACATACTGAGCCAGAGCCATGCCCTCACGGCCCTCAGGAGTGTTATCCACAGCACCGCGCAGATGCTTTGCAATCAGCTCAATGGCCTTGATGTGGAACATGTCGGTCATTTCCCAGCCGGCCCTGGTAATCAGGCCCTCGATGGCGTGGGTCAGAGCATCCATACCGGTAGCTGCAGTCAGGCCCTTAGGCATTGATGACATCATGTCAGGGTCAACGACGGCGATCATTGGCATGTCATGAGGGTCAACACATACGAACTTGCGCTCCTTGGCAGGATCGGTAATTACGTAGTTAATGGTTACCTCAGCTGCGGTACCGGCTGTGGTAGGAACAGCAATGCAAGGCACAGCTTCATTTCTGGTGTCAGCTACACCCTCGAGTGAAACTACGTCAGAAAACTCCGGGTTGTTGATGATGATGCCGATGGCCTTGGCAGTATCCATTGAGGAGCCGCCGCCAATGGCGATGATGTAGTCAGCGCCGGACTTCTTGAAAGCCTCAACACCGTGCTGAACATTCTCAATGGTTGGGTTAGGCTTGATATCGGAATAGACCTCATAGGCCAGATTAGCCTCATCAAGCAGGCTGGTAACTTTAGAGGTTACGTTGAACTTGATGAGATCAGGGTCAGAGCAGACAAAAGCCTTCTTAAAAGCATGTCTGGTAACTTCGTGAACAATAGACTCAATGGCGCCCTTGCCGTGATAGGAGATCTTGTTGAGTACGATACGATTAGCCATGGTTCTTTCCTGCAAAGTCCTGACCTCTGCGCTCGCTCATCGCCTTATGCCTCGGAGGAGACCCTAAAGTGGTGGGTGGTGAGAGGATGTTCTGTAAAAACTGTGTGTCATAGGGATTTAAGGCCATCCCGCAGCCTGCAGCTTATGCTGCAAGGGGCGCCGCCTGAGCGGCGCTCCGGTCCAGGAACATTACTGTCCGAAAGGATCAGGCGTTCCCGAATCCAAATCAGACTACGCCTTTCTGTAACATGATGTTGGCGTAGAGAGCCTTTTCAGAGGTGGCAATAATGCAGTAGGCCTTTTTGGCTTCCTCATAGAAGGCAAAGCGTTCAATATTGGTAAAGCAGTCAGCTCCGCGTGGATCATGCTTTGCAACTACTTCCTTGTACTCATCCCAGATTGGGGTCTTAACAGGATCGCCAGGAACAACCTGCATAAGGGAGACTGGCTTGTCGCAATAGGTGTCCAGCGGGAAGAGCTGTAAGATAGCGTCCAGAATCTCAACAACACCATGGCCATCGGCACGGATGACATAGCAGTCAGCCCCCATGGACTCACTTGGGAAGTTGCCATCAGCAATAACAATACGATCAGAGTGACCCATCTCGCAGAGAATCTTTAAAAGGTCTGGAGAAATGATGGCTGGAACATTCTTAAGCATGCTAATTACCCCTGGTTGTTACGGCATACCCGGCACAGATCAGTAAAAAGTGAAAGACTGTACCTTAATGTCAGGGCGCTCATTTACGCTCTTTCTTCTCAGCGCCATGTCTGAGTGGTCTGCCGGTGATGGAACATGTACAGAAAATCAGTCTCAATACTGCATCACATGTTTTTATCTGTGTTTCAGGCCTATCCCCCGCCTGAAGTCAGCCTGTCTGTAAGGCTTTGAATCATGTGATTTGTGCAGTGCCCCCTGTAATCCAGATGAACCGTCCTGATGGCGCATGGCTGCGCAAGCTGATGAGGCATGGGCTTTTACAGCCTGCAACATTAATGTCTACTGCAACGCTCTGTCCGGTATCCCTCCGAACTGTCACGTACTCTTTGTGGCTGCCAGTGCTTAACACCTCTTGCCGGCAACAGACCGGCTGCACAAAGAATCAGTATCCTGCTGCGTTATGCTGCATCCTGGATCCGACATCCCTCTTTAAGGGCTGCGACTGTTCTGCAACTACTGCTATTCTTAGTCATAACGCGGGCGAAAAATGGTAATTTTTTTGTATAAAAAGGTAAATTTTTACGGATTTTAATGTTATGTCCGATATTTTGGTAATTTATTAGCGCTAAAAGCTATATCAAGCCCGGGATCCAACGCAGTTTTGGTAATTTATTAATATTTCCAACTTTTGATGAAAAAGTGACCTGCATTTGATTTCCGGCAAAAAATTTTTTTCACAGGAAACTTTGCTACCCCTTTCATGTCATTCCATCAAGCATAGTTACAGCTTAAGTGCAGCAGACATATCGATGGAGAAAAATTTCACGATATTAACCTTGCCCCACTCAGCAATTGAAATGTCGTGCGTGCTTTTGGTAATTTTTTTACCCGCATGTGTACAGATAATCATCAAAGCACAGATAAAAACCAAAATCCCGCATTTTCCTGTCGTAAACCTGCAAATCATACCTTTGCACATACTCCCCGCCCCAGCCACACCCAGCTAAAACCCCGTAAATAAAGGATAACTGCTTAACAAGCAAATTCCGTCAGCTCCCGTCATCCCTGGATCCAGCCCTCCACAATCATCGCTATGCCCTTGCGCATGCCCTGGCCCACACGCTTCCCGATGCCGGAACACTTGTCTGTACCCTTGCCTGATCCAGTGCCCTTTCCCATACCGGGACACGTGTCTGTGCCCTTACCTGTGCCAGTGCCTGTTCCAGTGCCCTTACCTGTGCCAGTGCCTGTTCCAGTGCCCTTTCCCATGCCAGTGCCTGTTCCAGTGCCCTTTCCCATGCCAGTGCGCTTACACTTTCTAAACGATTCATCACAAACCAGGACCACAAATACCGGCCCAACCACCAGCATTTGTCAGGCCTCACCAGCAGCTCTGAATACACGCCTTGACTAATCAGGCGGCCACAGTAAGCAAACACCTGTAAAGCCCAGGCAGAGCAGCGGCTGGACAGGCAGGATATAACGACTGCAGCACAGTCCTCCAGGCTGAGAAACATGCAGATCAATTTGAAAAGCAGCATGTCATGACTGAATGCAGGCGTGCAGGCCGGGCGCACATCCAGGACGGGTCCATGCCACGCAAGGCAAGGCAAGGCAAGGCAATACAAGGGCGAACGAGCATGGACGGGCGTGTGAATGGTGTGGCACAGCCATACACAGGCTTTTTTGTAATGCTATTAAGGTATGCAAGAGACACAGCTCTGCCGGGGCATATGCGGGGCCCGAACCGTATGTTAAAATTACCGGATGATCTGATAATCAGGTCATTATCAGTACCTGCTGATTCAATTCAGCAGCCTGCCGTATGCTGTAAACGTTACCCTGACTTTCAGCCGTCAGTAATGATTAGGCATATCCTTCCCCTAATCTGGAGCGCACCGGCGCAAATCCTGCCACAAGGCAAGGCGCGTCCGGCCCCGATGTGAATAAGACATGATTGAGACTAAAGTTATCAATCCTCCTTTCTCCAATCCACCGTACAAAATCAGAGATCGTTTCAGAACTTTCCTGCCTGTAGTGGTGGACGTGGAAACAGGAGGCTTCAATCCTGCCACCGACGCTCTTCTTGAAGTCTGCATGATGACTCTGCAGATAGACAACAAAGGACGTCTGGCCCCAAAGGATCAGTACAGCGTCAATATCCGTCCTTTCGAGGGCGCCAATATTGTCCAGGTAAATATCGACTTTCTTGGTATCGACCCGTATGACGAAAGCCGCAACCTGGTAGATGAAGCTGATGCCATCAAGCCCCTGCTCAAGACCATTGCCAAAGAGGTAAAGGCCCAGGAGTGCACCAAGGCAATTCTGGTTGGTCACAATGGAGCTTTTGATCTGAGCTTCATTAATGCTGTAGCAAACCGTGTAAACTACAAGCGCAATCCTTTCCATCCTTTTTCCGTGATTGACACTGCATCTCTTGGTGCTCTGGTACTTGGTCAGACAGTTCTGTCCCGTGCCTGTCACAGCGCCGGCATTTCCTTTAATGAGGAGCATGCTCACAGTGCCGTATACGACACTGAAAAAGAATGCGAACTGTTCTGCGCCATGTACAACCGCTTTACCAAGTTCGCCGGCCTTCCAGGCTGATTTAGTTACGCCCGTCCATCCGCGACGGGCGGAAGACCCTCCAAATCCCCTCCAAATCCCCATCAAAATCTCCCTCCATACCTCCCGTCTCAAAGACACCCACAAGACACCACGTTCCACATTCCCACCAGCGAACTTCCTCTGGCAGCACCTGCCGCACTGCATACAATCGTCACATCCCCTGTTACTCACCGCTGATTAAGTCTGAGCACCCGGATCATAACCAGACCACGGCAAGCTCAAGGCCCGTCAAAGCAAGAAGCTCATAACAAGGCCCTCCTGCATTACTCAGGAACAAGCACGACTTATTCACCAGCATGTCTTAGCCACCTGCATTACTCAGGTCCCAGCATTACTCGGGCACCGGAATGACTCATGCCCGGACATTGCTCATGGTTCATGGCTCATTGAGCATGGCCGAAGCTCCAGAACGTCATATGGCTCGTAATCATGCATAACTAAGACGCTGCACACCCCATTCTCAGGTAACCTGATTAATATGCTACTGTCTGCACCAGTCCAGCGCCTTGCCTAAACACAGCACGAACCTGTTCACCTTTGCGCTCTGCACAGCACGTCCCTGCTCACCTTTGCGCTCTGCACAGCACGCCCCTGTTTACCTTTGCACTCTGCACAACACGGACCTGTTTACCTTGGACTCATGGCAGCAAGTCAGTTTTCATGGACCATGTGCTGCTCTGTTCCAGAAAGGGCGGGGGCAGTTTCTGTCATGAGGAAAAATTCAGATTTATGTGTCATTTGATGCAGCTATGAACTGCACATTTTCAGTCTCATGCACCATTAATGAAAAGCAATACAGTCTGTCCGGATAATTGTACAAATGGCTTTACAGCGGCCCTGGGAATTATTAAAGTGACTTATTAATCTTTTGAGAAAATACGATCATCAGATAAGAAAAGATCGTTACAGACTTGTTTAACAGTTGCTAAAGTCCTAAGCTTAAAAGCACATCAGTTTTAACCAGGAGCATACACAATGGCTTTTGAAATTTCCGCTCTTCCATATGAGAAGAACTCTTTAGGTTTCATCTCTGAGAACACCTTAAACTTCCACCACGACAAGCACTTCCAGGCATACATCGACACCACCAACAAGCTGGTTGCCGGTTCCGCTTACGAGGGCAAGAGCCTCGAGGAAATCATGAAGACCTCCGACGGCCCACTGTTCAACAACGCCGCTCAGTCCTGGAACCACGATTTCTACTTCAAGTGCATTACCGGTGAGAGCAAGGACCCAGAGGGCAAGGTGCTCGAGCTCATCAATGCCAACTTTGACTCCTTAGAGGATTTCAAGCAGAAGTTTGCTGCCTCCGCCGTTGCCAACTTCGGTTCCGGCTGGACCTGGTTAGTTCAGACTGGCCCTAACAAGCTCAAGATCATGAACACCACCGGCGCTGCCAACCCACTCGTTGAAGGCTTCACCCCAATCCTGGTTGTTGACGTATGGGAGCACGCCTACTACCTCGACTACCAGAACCGCCGCGCTGACTACTTAAAGGACTTCCTGGCCCACGTAAACTGGGACTTCGTAGCCTCTCAGGTTCAGTAATCCCCAGGCTCTTTAAGCCAGAGAGCTCCTGCTCCAAGTACAGATTTCCGCTTTTGCATGCCCGGGGCAGTAAGGCCCCGCTTAAGACCTGCCGGCAAATCCGGCAGGTCTTTTGACCAGGAAATATCCCTCGCAAGGGGGCTGTACCATGGCAGGAGCTTTTTCATTGCCTGAAAAACAGACAAGCCAGCCTCCCCCATCCCATCTCCACTAACAACCCACTCCCCCGTCACTTTCTTCCAACATCCCGACTTCCGACCAGGACAGCTCCCCCGCACAATAAAACAGACACGACTGTCTTCAAGTTCAAAGCCTTACTCCTCGCCTCGAGCCAAAGCAGCTCATACCATCACCGGAACATTGCCATATCAGCTACCTGCTCACCAGACTCAAAGCCCTGTTCCCCCTGGCCATGAGCTTTGAGCTCTTCCTTGTCATGATTACTGAGCCCAAGTTCATGAACTTTGAGCCCTCCGGTCATGATCACCGTGCTCCCTGGTCATCACAGCGCCATCGGTCATGAGCCCAGAGCAGATGTTCTCATGGTCAGCCTCAATACGCTGACTCGCTCTGCCCAGCTCCAAAAAAGTGCTGCGTGCATTGCAAGGTACGACGGGCCAGCGCCCTGTCGTAAGGTAAAGGGAATGCTGTGAGACCTTGCCCGGATTTAAAGCTTTATCAATGTACCAGGCTCTGTTATTAAGATGAGCTGCTGCCTTTGCTACTTGTCATGCCATGCTGTGTCATGCTACGCCATTTGTCGCTGCTGTACCTTTGCCCGTGAATACGCCTCTAACCATGGCAGTGCCTGCGACCTGGTCTTGGTTCATTGAGTTGTTTCCTCCTTTACCTGTGGCTTATGACTACGGCCTATGGCTACTGCATCTGCCTTACTCATCTGACCTGCATGTGGGGTTACTGCTTGAAAAATCAAGCTTAAAGCCCTCCCTGACACAGTTTTTACAAGGCCGATTCAGCTATTTTCCACAGAATTATTATTTTTTGAAAAGTGCATGATCGTCTACATACACAGTGTATGTAATACATAGAATCATGATCCTGCATGTGAAACTGATACATAATTCTCACTTCAAATTTTCATTTTATTAACAATTTGTATGTAAGCAGTTGAGAGTTCTGAAAATGATGGCAAATAAGCCAGATGTCTGTGAATGAAATTTCAGCTGATGGCGTAAAAACACAGTTCTTTAGCAGTATGCATGACTGATTACCGCTGCTCAGTTCGAAAAACTTATGGCCGATCCTCCCGGTCTGAGCATATGTTTGCCCCTCGGGTTAACCTCAATTAATGGTCATATTTTGAGCTGAACATGCGCCTCGTGCACTGGATCATAAAATGAACGATCCAGAAATTTAGGCCATCTAAAGACCGATCTCGAGCCTCACTCCCGATTTAGCTGTTTTGATTTTGTCTTATGACATTTTTCGCAGCAGCCCGGCCAGACTGAAATCACAGGTAATCAGCGTGCATCCGCAAACGTTTGTTGTTACAAATTTTCATAACTGAAAATTGAACTTTATCCGGAATATTGCGCAGTTCGTTGCACAAATTCCCTGCAAATAAGGGATTTTTGTGTATCTGTCTTCTGTCCAGGTCTGCTGGCGTATTATCTAAGAGAGTCATATTTGTGTTGTGCTTTTGCATTTTTCCCTATGTTACCGGTATACATAGGGCGGCAATGCAACATCACTTGATACAACATTTATATATGTCACTAAATACAGAAACAATGTACAATTTTAGTGCAAATTTTCCGAAAAGTGCGATATTTGTGCATATTGCTGCAAACAGTACCAGTTGGGTAAGCCTTTTCACACCTTTATGAGGCGATCAGTGTGATCTTGCTCTAAAAAGCAAAACCTCCATAGATAAACAAGAGCTAATCCGTTCTTTCAGGGGTTTATGCAAAATAGTAAGGGCGTATAATTTCTCACAGACACTTACCCAGGTGTCGTCAGTTTTCTATCTGCCATACCGTTGTTCCACAGTGTTGGTTTATTTCATCCCATTGTGTAACAACAAATGAAAAGCACTTTGTCTTCTCCCTGCATCTCAGGGGTTCCAGGTTATGAGCAGATCAGTCTGTATCTTCAGTATCTTTAAATTCCCAAGGTTAGACCGCCCCCATATGCAGTCATACATAAGCCTGACCGGCGGCAGCAGCCTCAGCAGCAGCCGAGAGTTATTTGGGAATGAATCAACAAATAAACGATCAACTTTATATCGCCTGCGGGCCGCCATCACCGTTTGTACATGCACAGCAGATTTACTCTCCTTTGCAGTGATGGCCTGATCCTCAACATGGCTTAATTGTTCCGAGGATTGTTGCTTCATAATGCAGTGCTCAGCGCTGCATACCCGCAAGGGCGTCACTTTGTTTCTTCAGCTGCCCGGCCAGCTGATGAAGGCACACCAGTTTTGATCCCTGCAGATGACTGAACGGCTCCTCAGCTGTACCAGCTCTAAAGCCACCATGGCACAGCAGCGGGATCACAGGGCGTCACTTTTGACCGGTGCCTGATAACGAGAAAAGAAAGAATTTCAAGGAGAGGGCTTAACCATGATCAGAGAACAGGCCAATCAATATAAAGAGCTGTACGGCGGAGACCGGAAAGGTCCGCTGCGCTCATTCTTTACAACAGGTTTTATTCGCTATATTGCACCAGGCATTTTCATGCTGGTTCTGCTGGTATGCGCTTTTGTAACCATGAACACTACCACTGCAGCCCCACAGGGCTTTGGCCAAAACTCCGGCCAGCGCTCTGCTCCAAAGGGCTTTGGTCTTGATGAAACTCAGCCAAATACCGTTCATGGCGTGCTGCACAATGCCCGTACCGATGACTACGTGGTTCTTGAAGGCTATTTCGTAGCAACTGTAGATAACAAAAAGGTCTCCTATCAGTTCAAGGATGCCAATGGCGATCTCATTGATGTTGACCTGAGCAAGACCAACAATGCCGCCGCTCCATTAAGCGACGTTAACTACTACCTCTGGGGACAGGTAAATCAGAGCCTGTTTTCCACCTCTATCCGTGCTATCGAGTACACCCCAATCATCTGATTGAACTTTCCATACACTGCAGCAAGGCTTAGCAAGCCCTCCCAAAAGCCCTGCTGCAGGCAAGCCAGATGACCACTCCCGACACGCCAGAGCCAAAGGCGATCCATTCCCCTCCTGGCCCTCCCCTACCATGCAGTCTGCTGCTACTATGATGACATTGCACAGGCTCCGCCAGTACCAGCCCACCAGCATCTCACCCCCACAACTCCAGCACTGCGCAGCTGAGTGCAGCCGCCCTGCCCGCCTTACTGCCTGCCTGCCAGCCTGCTGAGCTGCTCTTTTGGCCCTGGGCGATGCCATGAGGCATTTGACCTGTATCCAATGCATTGAGATTAAAAGCGTTATGTGCCTGCACCACGCTCTGGCAACGTGACACAATCACATGACCTTATAAACATGATATTTATCAATATCCCTGTAGATTAAGGGCACCACCTATGGCCCTTTCTCACCATATATGTGCAAACAACACAAAGCAAAGTCTGTTTTCTGACTATTTTGGGGCATTATCTATATTGGGGCTATAATGGGCCCAATTTTGCGGACACAACGGCCTGAGAGCTGGCCGCGCTTGCTCTTTCAGGCCTGTCAGGCTATGCCCTGTATGAGTACAGACAGTACAGAGGCTTATGGCAAGCCAAACGTCAACTCCCGCCTTAACATCCCAATTCCCATCAACCCCTGCAAACAGCGTCTGCTGCATAAATCGAACTCTGGCCATACATGACCATGTGTATAGGGGCCATTGCATTACGGGCATGCTGGCATGCCTGTATTCATGCCTGCCTGCGTACATATCTGTCTGCATACATACCTGTCTGCATACATGCAGCAAGCATGGCAGTAAGAAAGGCCCTGTATCGATGCAGTCAACAAGGCTGACAGACCGCCATTTACCGCTGCTTTCAAATGCGGCTGGCTGGTCAACTGTTCAGGGACGGATCCCGGCATGGCCTGGTTGAAAACCCGGGTTTTGCTTTTATCAGTACAGGTAGCGCTATGTTTCAGCTTCGGCAGTCATTCCTGCTTTTCCTGACCGCCACCATCTGGGGTTCAGGCTTTGTGGCTCAGTCCATTGGCATGGATCATGTCACTCCTTTTACCTACACCTTCTTCCGTACTCTGATTGGCGCCATAGTGCTTCTGCCAATTGTATTCTGGATCAAGAGTCGTGCTGACCGTACAGCAGCCGCTCACCAGGACCAGAGTCAGGCGGGAGATGACAGCCGTATTCCTGACCATGTGGCCCCTCATCCATCAACCTATACCCGCAAGGACCTGTTTACAGGATCATGGGTATGTGGTCTGTTTCTCGTAGGCGGTGAGTCATTCCAGCAGTTTGGTCTGGTTACCACAGATGCAGGCAAGGCAGGCTTCCTGACATCCATGTACATTATCTTTGTACCTCTGGTAGGCCTGTTTATTGGCAAGAAACTCAATGCCAGTATTGTCACCGGCGTAGTGCTGTCTCTGGTCGGCCTGTACCTGCTGTGCATCAAGGACAGCTTCACCATTGAACAGGGAGACCTGCTGATCCTCATCTGTGCCTTTGTCTTTACCTTTCACATTCTGACCATTGACCACTTCATCAAGAAGTGTGATGCCGTCTATCTGTCTTGCGGTCAGTTCTTTGCAGCCTCATTTATTGCTCTTATTCTCATGATAGTAGTAGATGGAGACGTCTTTGCCTGGGAAGATGTCTGGGCTGCCTCACTGGCACTGCTGTGGTCCGGCGTCATGAGCAACGGTGTTGCCTATACTCTGCAGGTGGTTGGTCAACGCGGCATGCACCCAACCATTGCCACTCTGATCCTCTCACTTGAGTCAGTAATGGCCGTGGTCTTTGGCGTTCTTATTCTCAATGAAAGCCTGACCATCAAGGAGGGCATTGGCTGCCTTATGATTCTGGCTGCCGTAATCGTAGCCCAGCTGAACTTTGCTACGCTGGCCGCTCTCTTTGGCCGCATCTCCGGCAAGAACAAAAACTCAGCAGCCTAATCAGCAAAGAGGACAGCAGCGACCGCGACAGCCAGTTGGGCTCACAGGACCTGCAGGCAGAGCAGACTGCCATGGCCACAGCTCCAGCTGCAGCCACAGCTGCAGACAGCGCCCGGCAGAGCCGTCAGTAAGGCTCTGTGCCAGCACGCTGCTGCACGCGGCATCCACAGGCCAGCTATGACGGCTCCGGTAAGGCTTGCATGTGAGGCACGCACTGGCATTCCAGAAAGTCACATGGCAGTCAGCGCAATTATGGCCATAACCCGGCCTTCCTGCTGCCATCAATGACTGTCAGTAATATTGATCATTAAGGGCTGAGCAGACTTTGGCTGCCAGCCTTTTGTTTTATCTGCACAGGCCCGTATTTGGGCATCTCTGAGTACTTGTGGAGCAAATGCGACGCAGCAAGGTGCAAGGACCAAAGCCTCAGCAATTTTGGTTTATCCTTAGCGCCAGCACGGGCCTCCCGGCTGCCCTGCCACACCTGGCCATGGCAATGGCAACAGCCATACCTGGCAGGCCATGCAAGGCCTTGCCATGCAAATGAATGCAAGCCCATACCCTGACAAGTCGTGGGATTGAGCGAGCCTCTTGAGCATGCGCATGCCTCGCAAAGGCAAAAAGCGCGGACAGATGTCAGCCCTGACCACATCATGGAAAGCTACATCTCAGGGGCTGCAGCCAGCTCTGTCCTCCGGGTCCCATGGTCTGTCTAATGGATACTTCCTTATGCAGACCAGTGCTGACCGCTATGTCTTGTGCTGATGCCTGGCTTACATGCAATCATGTCATCATGACGGGGCGTTGTGCTCATGGCTATGCGCTATGCAAACGAACTGGGCCCATCCATCTGGTGCTGTCCACCAGCTGTTGCAGGAGCATGCCCAGATCAAGGCTATGTCTGACCGGCTGATGCAGAAGCATACCCGGATCAAGGCTCAGTATCAGGGCTGCAAAGCCCATCAGATTCTGATCTGCAGTTCGGCTGCTGCGACCATTGATTGTGATGGTTTACATGATTTATTTAAGAAAGATAAATGTTATCACCTGAACCATCAGTCGCAGTGGGAGCTCAAGGACAGCTGAGTACGTGATCCGAAGGTGTCTTATGCATTTTTGAACTTCTGCACAAATAGCCTGTTTTAGCCTTTTGCTGGACAAAATGTCTGCACTTTTAACCCTTTATTGAGCAAGGCAAAACAGTACTCAGAATTTATGAGTAAAAAGTGCGCGAGATCACATTTTGTCAACGGAAAACACCAATATAGGTTATAATGTAGAATCTTTTACCTGCTGGTGATGCAGCCTGAACAAGGTATATCAACTCTGCACCTGCGTCTGATATTTAAGCCATTTCTGTCAGAAAATCAAAGCACACCACGGTAAGTCTTTTTTCAATCTGTTCTGCTCTAAGGCAGAAACTTAAACCCGGGAGAAAATCCCGGCAGATGCCAAAGGGCATCTGTTACAGCTGAAAGTGATTTCAAAACCGATATTAATGCATTGAAATCACTTCACTTAATAACCGCATAGCAGGATATGCGGTCCCGGTGCACAGTATTGCGGGCAATGCAGTTAAAATCCCGCCAGATGCACAAACAATAAGTAAGTATTAAACCGGCCACCACAAGACAGGCCGCTTCTGACATCTGTCAGCAATGACCCTCGAGGTCCAGCCTCATACAGGGCTGCAGCATGCATGCGCTGCAGTACCGGGCACAGTTTCTCCGTTGCGCGGCGCTTTCAGGAAGCCGCTGCAGGCCGGCCGTAACCATATGGACTTACAGGCAGCAAAAGACCTTTGGCCCTTTGTCTGTAACCTTTGGCCTTTGCCTGAAATCAGTGACGGCACCTTTTTATCTGCAATTGCAGGGGCATTTGCACAATACTGTGGAGCACTATTGTCATGACTTTTGATGAGATTAAGACACTCATTGACGAGCACAATGTTAAGTATGCTGACTTAAGATTTACCAACACCAAGGGTAAAGAGCAGCACATCACCTTACCAATTCACCTGATCACTGAGTCGTTCTTCTCCGATGGCAAGCTGTTTGACGGTTCCTCCATGCCAGGCTGGTGCACCATCAACAAGTCCGACATGCTCTTAATGCCAGTTGAGGACAAGGTTTATCTCGATCCTTTCTTTGATGTTCCTACCCTGATCATCCGCTGTGACATTCTCGACCCTCAGACTCTGGGCGGCTACGAGAAGGACCCACGCTCCATTGCCCGTCGTGCCGAGAACTTCCTGCGCTCTGAGGGCATTGGTGATGACGCCCTGGTAGGTCCTGAGCTGGAGTTCTACATGTTTGACTCCATCCGCTTCAAGAATGACATGTCCGGCTGCATGTACGAGATTGAGGACTATGAAGCTGCCTGGAACTCAGGCAAGATCTTTGAATCCCGTCCAAACCTCGGCCACCGTCCAATGGTTCAGGGCGGCTACTTCCCTGTTCCTCCAGTAGACTCCTCTCAGGATATCCGTACTGAGATGTGTGAGCAGTTAAAGAAGTTCGGCATCGAGCCTGAGGCCCACCACCATGAGGTAGGCACCGCCGGTCAGAACGAAATTGCCACCAAGTACAATACCCTGACCAGGAAGGCTGACGAAGTTATGAACTACAAGTATGTAGTTCATAACGTTGCCAACCGCTTCAACAAGACCGCTACCTTCATGCCTAAGCCAATGAAGGGCGAGGCCGGTTCCGGTATGCACTGCCACATGTCCATCGTACGTGACGGTCAGAACATCTTTGCCGGCAACCTCTACGGCGGTCTGTCTCAGGAAGCCTTATGGTTCATCGGCGGCATTATCAAGCATGCCAAGTCCTTAAATGCCTTCACCAACGCTTCTACCAACTCCTACAAGCGTCTGGTTCCTCACTTTGAAGCTCCGGTATTACTGGCTTACTCCGCTGCCAACCGCTCTGCAGCTATCCGTATTCCACACGCCGTAAATCCAAAGACCGCTCACATCGAGATCCGCTTCCCTGACGGTCTGGCCAATCCATACCTGGCCTTTGCTGCTCTGTTAATGGCCGGTCTTGACGGCATCATCAACCGCATCGAGCCGGGTGATCCTCTCGACAAGAACCTCTATGACCTTCCACCAGAGGAGTTAACCGGCATTCCACAGGTTGCTGACTCCCTGTCCGAGGCTCTGCAGGCCCTGAAGGAAGACCACGAGTACCTTCTTGCCGGCGGCGTATTTACTGAGGACGCCTTAAACTCCTACATCGAGCTTAAGGAAAAAGAGTGTTCACTGGTTCGTGATACTCCACACCCAACCGAGTTCCAGCTCTACTACAGCATCTAAAGTCCTATTTCCTGTCCCGGTCGCAGCAGCCTGAGGTTGCTGTCGGCCCGGCCCCTGCTCAGATCCTCCTGGCGGGGATCTGATCAAGGCGCCTGTCCTGCAAGGACCGGCGCCTTTTTCTTTGCCCCATACCTGCATACTTTCCATAATATTTTGCAATACACCCATGCCATTAAAGCAAACCATGCATTACATGACATGTCATGTCATGTAAAGCCACTCTAAGCTTCGCTACACCACGCCACACCACGCCACGCTACGCAGTGCTGAAGAGGCAAACAACACCACGCGCTCAAAACAAAAGGGCGCTCCAGAAAAGCACCGGAACGCCCCTGCACAGACACTTGCTAAAATATTATATAAATACTTTCAAAAGACAGCACGCTATACATCCATCCTTCCATCCATCCCATCCCATGTAAGGCCAGTCTCGCCGCACTGCCATGCAATGCATACCATGGCCGTACAGCGCACCTTCGCTAACAGACAGCTGCAACGCTATCATGCAATGCCATGCAGCTCTATGAAGAGCCATTGAGCACAGATCAGATAGAACACAAGTGAACCAGCTACTGATGCTGTGGCAGAGCTATGATGCTTGGGCAGCTGCAATGGTGGAGCTTTATCAGGCTTCCTTGCCCGGCCATTTACTCTCGAAGTCACGCAGCAGCTGCATCATAGGCTTATCAAGATATGACTCAGCGCTCTTACGTATGCTCTGCGGCACACCATAATAAGCCTCGGCAACTGAGCAGGTAATGGCAGCCAGAGTATCACTGTCACCACCTGTTGAGATGGCAATACGCAGCGCATCTTCAAAGTCACGTGACTCAAAGAAAGCCTGCAGGGCCTGAGGCACAGTGTCCTGACAGGTTTCATTGAACATGTAGGTGTCACGTATGCCGTCAATGGTGAAATCAATCTTGTAGTAGTGCTCGGTGATGTAAGAGCGGATCTGCTGGATATCTGATCCGGTACGGGCCAGATAAATGGCTACAGCGGTAGCCTCCGCCCCCTTAAGGCCCTCAGGATGATTGTGGGTAACTGCAGTTACGGCATGAGACAGCTGCCTTACTTCATCTATGCTGTTTCCCACCCAGCCGCAACCTCCCACACGCATGGCTGAACCATTGCCAAAGCTGTTATAAGGTTCAGGGTGGTCAGAGTAGATCCATCCATGGAAACGGCCACCATAACCACAGTGAGGATAAGGACGTCCAATTGTCTGCATTGAGCTCACACATACATCAGGCAGATCTGACCTGTCAGAGGAGCTGTGCATCAGTGCATGACATACAGCCAGCGACATTATGGTGTCATCAGTAAAAAAGCACTTATCAGAAAAGAGCTCAAAGTCTTTGGACCTGTGATTATTAAACTCAAAACGAGAGCCGACAATATCGCCAATAATCGCGCCTATCATCTGAACCTCCTATGTTATCTACACCCTGATATCCATTTGCCTGCAAAGAGCTGCGACTTTACTCAAAGGCAACAGCTCTCTGCCAGTAAGGGATGCTCCTCTGCCTGTAAGGGCTGACCTGATGCAGCTAATGGTCTGCCCCATGCCTTTAAGGACTGACCAGGTGTCGCTAATGGTCTGCCCCATGCCTGTAAGGACTGACCAGGTGTCGCTAATGGTCTGCCCCATGTCTGTAATGGTTGCCCCATGCCTGTAAGTACTGACCTGATATCACTAAAGGTCTGACCTGTGTCTGTAATGGTTGCCCCAAGGATGTAAGGAGTGCAGTGCTGTCTGCAAGGATTGCTCTTTGCCTGTAAGTTATGCTCTGCTACCGAATGGGGAATACCAGGCCGCCACTAAGGTTTGCTCCACAGTCTGCAAGGCAGTGCCCCTGTGCCTGTAAGTATATACTCTGTGCCAGTCGGAGCGGCAGCCGGGAGCAATTTCCTGCCCGTGAGCGGTGCGGATTTGTTATTTATGGCCTTAACAGGGGACTGACGGTTATAATATGCCCCTGGACTAGGGCTCAGTTAACCAGTTATGAATATCTTCGGGATATCATAGTACATGTGCCTGACCGGTTGCTGCTGTTGCCACCGGTATCAGTCCTATTGATTAACTCAACAGGAGAGCAAAGCGCAGGAGCTATCATCAGGTTTCCTGGAAAGACTGGCGCTACGAAACGTATGATTTGATCCTCTGCATATTCCCACCGCAATAAGGTCCGATACTGGACCTGTACTGGCTGTGCCATGTCTGCTTACAGAATGACCACCGGCTACACTGCGGCAGGAGATAATGTGATCTTTGATTTAAAGGCAGATAGCAGTGGATACACAAAACATGGTTTTGCAGTGAGCATAGTAAGGCCCGCTCAGAATTTCCGGCCCTCATCAGGCAATGCGCAGCTTTAAAAACTTATGACAACAACACCACGTTCCATGCTGGTTACCTCAGCACTCCCATATGCCAATGGCCCTATCCATCTGGGTCACATGTTAGAGCACATCCAGTCTGATATCTTTGTCCGCTACCACCGCGCTGTGGGCAATCAGGTCTTCTACGTATGTGCCGATGACTGTCATGGCACCCCGGTCATGATTAAAGCCAACAATATGGGCATTACCCCTGAGGAGCTCATCACTGAGGTAGGTGTAAGCCATAAGGCCGACTTTGACGGTTTCTTTATCTCCTACGATAACTACTACCGTACTCACTCTCCTGAAAACCAGGCATTCTCTACCGAGATCTACAAGAAGCTGCGTGACGGCGGCTATATCAGCACCCATACTATTTCCCAGCTTTTCGATCCTGAAAAGAACATGTTCCTGCCAGACCGCTTCGTCAAGGGCACCTGCCCACGCTGCGGTGCTGCTGATCAGTATGGCGACAACTGCGAAGTCTGCTCTGCCACCTATGACCCAACTGATCTCAAGGACGCCTACTCCACCATTTCCGGTGCCCGTCCAGTGTTAAAGGAGTCTGTACACTACTTCTTTGACCTGCCTAAGTTTGACTCTTTCCTTCAGGATTTCGTCAAGAAGTCAGGCGTTATCAGCCAGTCAATGGCCAACAAGCTCGATGAGTGGTTCTCTCAGGGCCTCAAGGAGTGGGACATCTCCCGTGACGCTCCTTACTTTGGCTTCCAGATTCCTGATGCCGAAAACAAGTACTTCTATGTATGGCTTGACGCCCCTATTGGCTATATGGCCTCATTCAAGAACTTCTGTGACCGTGAGGGCGTAGATTTTGATGCCTTCTTCAAAGCTGACTCCGACAAGGAGCTCTACCACTTCATTGGCAAGGACATTCTGTACTTCCACTCTCTGTTCTGGCCAGCTACCCTCAAGGGTGCAGGTCTGCGTCTGCCTACCGGCATTCACGTCCATGGCTATGTAACAGTAAATGGCACCAAGATGTCCAAGTCCAAGGGCACCTTTATTCAGGCCAGCACCTATCTCAAGCACCTTAAGCCTGAGTGTCTGCGTTACTACTTTGCCTCCAAGCTCACCGAGGATGCCGTTGATATCGACCTCTCCCTCGATGACTTCCAGGCCAAGATTAACTCTGACATCGTAGGCAAGATTGTAAACCTCGCCTCACGCTGCGCCGGCTTCATTACCAAGCGTTTTGACGGCCGTCTGGCTGCCACTCCATGGGATAACGAGCTCATGGGCAAGCTCGGTGCTATTGCCGAGGACGTCAATAAGGGCTATGCCTCACGCAACTATGCTGACGCTCTGCGTGCCATCATGTCTCTTGCTGACGAGGCCAACCGCTATATCGATCGTGAAGCCCCATGGGTAATTGCCAAGGAAGAGGGGCAGGATGATCGCCTGCAGCGCGTCTGCACCGACGGCCTCAATGCTTTCAAGGCCATTATTACCTACCTGAGCCCGGTACTGCCTGAGATCTATGGCAAGGCCCAGGAGTTCTTAAACTCCCAGCTGCTCTTTGCCGATGCCGCTACTCCTTTGCTTGACCACACCATCAACAAGTTCAGCCCTATGTTCACCCGTATCGATCCTAAGAACATCGAGGCCATGATTGAAGAGAGCAAGCAGGACATGGCTGCTGCCGCTTCAGCTACTGCCAGCGGTGCCGAAAAGGGGCACGCTGGCCGCACCCCTGATCACGGCGCTGCAGAAGGTATCCCTGAGTACGAGCCACTGGAAAGTGAAATCACTATTGATGACTTTGCAAGGATTGATCTGCGTGTAGCCACTATTATCAAGGCCGAGCAGGTTGAGGGTGCCAAGAAACTGCTACGTCTTGAGCTTGACCTTGGCTTTGAGCAGCGTCAGGTCTTTGCCGGCATCAAGTCTGCCTACAAGGATGCCGAGGCCCTGATTGGACGTCAGGTCATTGTTGTGGCCAACCTCAAGGCCCGTCAGATGAAGTTCGGCCTCTCTCAGGGCATGGTAATGGCCGCAGGCCCAGGCGGTGAGGACATCTTCCTGCTCTCCCCTGATGCCGGTGCCCGCAACGGCGACCGCGTCCACTAAAAGCAGTCCCGTCGCATTGCGCGCCTCAACCGCAGGGATCAGATCCCGTAGCGCAACAGCGCACATGGTGCCCACAGCCCCATCATCAGCACAAGCTGCATCTGCTAATGCCGATGCAGCTGCATAAAGCCTGCAGGAGCTGACTTCCCTGTGCAGGCCCTGAAACAGGGGCCCAAAGCCCCGTCTTATCAGATAAGACGGGGCTTTTTGTTGCCTGCCCACTGAGCCCACACATTCCACTCCCTGGCACCAGCAAAACAGACCAGGCAACACGCCAGTCACCTCCCCGCCAGCCTGCCCCTCTTGGCCATCCAGATACCAGAGTCATTAACAAAACGCCTGATCGCGAGCTCTTAGCCAGCCACTGATCCTTGCAATCAAACACCACAAGCCTGGAGATCATCAAGGCACTAAAGCATGGAGATCCTCAAGCCACTAAAGCCGGGCTATACTCAAGCCACAAAAGCCTGCACGCCACGGCAATCAGCAATAAACCGGCCTCAGTTCATGAATGCACAGTACCAAAGCAGCTAATGATAATGCTGTACTACCTCAGAGCCAAATATAGTATGATCACAACTCGCATTTTTATGGCTTTATTGCGACTGAAAAAGGCGCAAACGGCCAGCTTATAAAAAAGTTTTTGCACTGTCCTTTTTTCTCAGTGCCTTTCCTGTCTCCAGCCTGTTTTCAGGCTCGTCACTGCTTATCAAATGTCCCTGTCAGCCTGCCATGACTTTGTACGTGCATGACTGGCAGCTGCATCTTGTGCCTGAGCTCCTCACAGCTGCTGTCCCAGCAAGCTGGCAGCAAGGCTGCCTGAGCATGACCAGTGCTCTGTGTCTTACATCACCCAAGTGCTCTATTACTGCAGCCTCCATCCACAGCACCAGCACACCTGATATTAGGACACCATGCCCGCGTGTCCCTGCACCTGACCACAGGTCAGGCACACAGGTCTGGTCCACAGTGCAGGCGCCATAAAACACTGCTGCCATTCTCAAAGCCAGCAGCGCTCAGCTGATGCCATAAGCAAGAGTATTGCTGCGCCCAAAGCACAGTTACCTGTTGGGCGTTGTGATGCCTTGCTGTGAGCTCATTAAGCTTATGTCTGATCATGACCTGCATTACTGCCAAAGCATGGCAGGCTCCGCACCGTGAGTGCTAATCGTGGCTTTAGCAGTACAGAGCATCAGATAGAACGGATGACATCTCAAAGGAAAGGAACTGACTTTTTATGCCGCAGCTGCTTAACTCAAAGAGGATTTTTTGTGAGAACAGCTCCTGAAAGTGTCACCTCCCAGCTTATTGTTCTGTTCAAGCTGGCCTTTCCTATTATTCTTGGCAATTTTGCCTATGCTCTTCTGGGCATTACCGACATTATGATGGCCGGTATGGCCGGTACTCCTGACCAGGCAGGTGTGGCTGTTGGCGGATCATTTTTCTTCCCTGCCATGACCTTTATCATTGGCATGATTTCAGCCCTGCATCCTGTCATTTCCCGTCATTGCGGCGCCAATACACGTGAAAAGATCCCTGCTGAGCATATTCATTCAGTACTTGCCTGCATTATAGTGGCCGCCCTGCTTATGGTACTGCTGCTGGGCCTGTCTTTCTTTGCCATAGACATGGATGCCGATCAGCGTATGGAGGACATTGCCAAGGAATATGTTATCTACATAGCCTTTACCATGCCGCTGCTGGCTCTTACAGTTAATGCCAGAGCCTACTGCGAGGCTATGGGTAATACCAGAGCAACTTTCTATTTTGGTAATCTGGCTGTAGTGCTCAATGTCCCGCTGAATTATGTTTTTATCTTTGGCAAGTTCGGCATGCCTGAGCTTGGCGGTGCCGGCTGTGGCGCAGCCAGTCTGGTTGCCATGGCGATCTCGACAGTCATAATTTATTCCTATGTGATGCTGCATCCTCAGCTTAAGAATCACAGCTGGTTGAAAAACCGTGACAGAATTTCCCTTGATCGTCTCAAGAGCTTTCTTAAGCTCTCCCTGCCACTTGGTATTTCATCATCAGTTGAGTGCTCATGCTTTACGCTGATTGCCCTGTTGTTAAGCCCGCTTGGACCAATGGAAGTTTCAGCTCATACCATTACCATGTCGCTGACCAACTTTGTATTCAACATCCCTCTGTCTCTTGGTATTGCCTCTTCCATCATGGTGGGCTATGCAATTGGCCGAAACAGCCTTACCACCCTGCGCCATAACATCCAGGCCTCCTACGCCTCCATGCTCTTTTCCATTGTGGTAAGCGTAGCCATTCTGTTCTTTGGTTCAGAGGCCCTGCCAGCACTGTTCAGTAAGGATCCTCAGGTACTGGCTCTGGCCTCTACCCTGATGCTCTTTGCTGCAGTTAACCAGTCTTTTGAGGGCATACAGACCATTCAGGCATTCATACTCAGAGGCTTTAAAGACACAGCAAGCATTCTTCTGGTCACTGTTATTGCCTTCTACTGTGTGGCTCTGCCTCTTGGATATACCCTGTGCTACGGCTATCTGATTTTGCCAGGCGCTGAGCTCTTCTTTGAAGAGGGACTGACCGGACCACGCGGTTTCTGGATTGGCCTGCTGGCCGGACTTCTGGCCGCCTCGATACTCTACCGTATTCGAGTACTGCACCACTGGCGCGACATCAAGTCCAAAATAGCCGCCGCTGAGGCCTCTCCACAATCCCCAGCCTCCGCAGGCGCAGCTCCATGACTTGCTAAATTAAGACCAGATCCTGGTCATACCAGCCAAATCCCCAAGAGCAGTGAACGATAACCAGAAGAACATCGATCTCACTGCTGCTCAGATTAAGGGGCCCGCCACCTCAGTGCCGGGCCCCTCTTTTTAACCCCATACAATTAAAAGCGCCCCGCCCTTTGCTCATTCCCATCCGCATGCCTGTGCTCATCCCTTTCACCCATCCCCATCCCCATCCCCATGCCCATGCCCATCCCCATCCCCATCCCCATGCCTAAAAGCATTCAAAACATCGCATATGTACAGGTATAAATTGCCGTTTGCGGCCATACCACGGCGGCCTTAAATATCGGACTCTAAGACTGAAATTCAGTTAACAAACGACATCAAATAGATTGAATGTTTAACAAATGCATATGAATCTATACAGATTCACAGGATCTTCCATAAAAACAGCTTATACATCATATCCACGGCCCCCAATCATGTTTCATACACTATGATTTAAACGTCTGGCATAGCTGTTGCTAAATGTTATCTGGTAACAATAGAAAGGTCTGCTCAACTTCCCAAGGCAGACAGGCCTTGGAAAGTGAAACGACCTTGTCTTGAAGGTCGATCTTTCTGCTTTATGAAAGGAGAAAAGTTATGGCCCTTTACGTTAATACGAATGTCAGCTCAATCAACGCGCAAAGAAAGCTCAGTAATGCAACCCTGAGCTTAAACACCTCATATCAGAGACTGTCCTCTGGTCTGCGTATCAACTCAGCAAAGGATGACGCAGCTGGTCTTCAGATCAGCGATCGTCTGACCTCCCAGATTAATGGTCTGAATCAGGGTAACCGTAACACCAACGACGGTATCGCCCTTGCCCAGACTATTGAAGGAGCCCTGGACGAAACCACCAACATGCTCCAGCGTATCCGCGTACTGGCCGTACAGTCCGCCAACGGCACCAACTCCCAGAAAGACCGTGATGCTCTTCAGGAAGAGGTTACCCAGCTGTCTGCTGAAATTACCCGTATCGCCAAGCAAACCACTTTTGCAGGTCAGCTGGTCCTCAATGGCAAATACGATAAAACCAACAATCCTAACAGTCTTATTCCAACCGATGGAAAATTAACTTTCCAGGTAGGAGCGAACGCAGGCAACACCCTTGACCTTAACTGGGCTGATCCTTTTACCATGTCAGGTATTGCAAAACAGGCCTCCATTGGTGCTGCTACTACTGATGGCAAAACTAATGGTCTGGTAAAAGTAATGAATGGACAAAATGTTGATGACGTAAGATGGTCCGTATCCCTTGCTGAAACAGCTACTGCAACCTTATCAAAGATTGATGCTGTTATTCAGGCTGTTGACTCCAAGCGTGCTGGACTTGGTGCTTTACAAAATAGAATGGAGAGCACTATCCGCAATCAGGCTAATATCTCTGAAAATCAGTCTGATGCACGCAGCAGAATTCGTGACACTGACTTCGCCTCTGAGACTGCAGCTCTGACTCAGAACAATATTATTCAGCAGGCTTCTCAGACTGTACTGGCCCAGGCTAACCAGCGTCCAACTATCGCTCTGAGCCTGTTAGGCGGTTAATTCTTACAGATTTCTTTCTCTATTATCATCGAGGCGGGCTAACACCCGCCTTTTTAATTTGTACATTAATTTAAAATAATCAATATTGTTATATATTATTTTACAAAGCATATACGTAGGACCATAGCAAGCACGCATCAGAGTACGATGCTGTATAAGACGCATATGATTGAGCTTAGACAGGGGCAGGTAATACGTTGAAACAGTCATAACCTTACTATTTGCATAAGGATAATATTGCCGCATAAGCCGGGAGCGCAGGCTGTCTGCGAGTATGCTGCTCCAGCCTGCAATCCAGAAAACATACGAAATTAAATTGATTGAATGTTTTCTAGATAGACCAATATCTATATTAATCCTGGGATTTTATCGTAAGGGTGCTTATATATAGCTTGCATCAGAGGTTTCATGCCAGTTCCTTTCAAAACTATTCGTAATATGGCATAGCTGTTGCTATCAGTTCCTTTGAAGTCAATAGAAAGGTCTGCTCAACTTCCCAAGGCAGACAGGCCTTGGAAAGTGAAACGACCTTGTCTTGAAGGTCGATCTTTCTGCTTTATAAAGGAGAAAAGTTATGGCCCTGTACGTTAATACGAATGTCAGCTCAATCAACGCGCAAAGAAAGCTCAGTAATGCAACCCTGAGCTTAAACACCTCATATCAGAGACTGTCCTCTGGTCTGCGTATCAACTCAGCAAAGGATGACGCAGCAGGTCTTCAGATCAGCGATCGACTGACCTCCCAGATTAATGGTCTGAATCAGGGTAACCGTAACACCAATGATGGTATTGCCCTGGCCCAGACTATTGAAGGTGCACTGGACGAGACCACCAACATGCTCCAGCGTATCCGCGTACTGGCCGTACAGTCCGCCAACGGTACCAACTCAGCAGCCGACCGTAAGGCTCTGCAGGAAGAAGTAACCCAGCTCTCCCAGGAAATTACCCGTATTGCCAACCAGACCACATTCGCCGGTCAGACTATTCTACAAGGCAAGGGTAAAGGCCTCATCCCTACCGACGGCAAACTGAGCTTCCAGGTAGGCGCTAATGCTGGCAATACCCTGGCTCTTAACTGGACCGATGCTTTTACGCTAAGCGGCATTGCTGATCAGGCTGGCATTCCTCAAGCAAAACAAACACAGACCAGAGGCTTTATGAAGAACGGCAATGCTCTGCAGTTCACAATTTCTACTGCCTCACGCGCAACCCACCTTTTAGAAAACATTGACTCTCTGATTCAAGCCGTAGACTCCAAGCGCGCCGGCCTTGGTGCTTTACAAAATAATCGCCACCCCCTATGGTGTTGACCCTTGCCAGAAAACAGCATATATAAGCCGTTTATAAGCAACTACCCTCGAGGTAGTTTTTTTATGTCTAAAATACAACTTGTATGGCAGTTAAATGACTCA
>NZ_JALKIK010000052.1:0-28367 GCF_023050955.1 Anaerobiospirillum sp. NML120511 | reverse complement strand
CCCTCATAAGAGGTGCCTGTGCATGCATCCTCCAGTCTGAGGATATTGTCATTTTTTCGTGGAAAATATTCCTATTTAGTTAACCACATTTAAGAATAGGCTTCACGGATCTACGCAAAATTAGCGTGTATATCGCTTTGTAATGTCCATGTTTAAAATACATGAAAAATTTCTAAAAATTTTGTTGACACTGCAGGGCCGATTTGGTTTAATAAGCGCCGTTGCCCAGATAGCTCAGTCGGTAGAGCAAAGGATTGAAAATCCTTGTGTCCCTGGTTCGATTCCAGGTCTGGGCACCATCAAAGTAAAATGGTGCCGCAACAATGTCACCATCACCGATGCCCAGATAGCTCAGTCGGTAGAGCAAAGGATTGAAAATCCTTGTGTCCCTGGTTCGATTCCAGGTCTGGGCACCACTTACCAGGCAGCATTAGCTGCTTTTTTTGTTTTTATGTTACTAGATACAGACACGCGCTTTCGCGCCAGCCATCTCATGCCCAGCTGGGCAGCTCTGTCTCCTGCCGTAACACTGTCGGCATAACAGTGCCTCAACGATACTCCCTCCAGATCACCAGCTCCATATAACTCCTCCAGCCCACAAAAGCTCATTTCATAAGCGCGCAACCACTCCTGTCATAAGTGCGCAACCAGTTCTGGTCCTGCTGTCCCATGCACTCATGCAAGCAGGCTCTGCATCGACGCTGCAGGTGCCTGCTATGACGCTGCGTGTCGCTCGTGTACTGGCTGTTGCGCATACGGCTGCCGCGTGAGCAGGTTCGTGCCGGGGCAGAGAGTGGGCACAGCGGCGCGCCAGCTTCATGCTGAAGACGCGGGCAAGACTGTTTGGGCATGGGTATGCTCTGCAATGCCTGTGAGGGTGCTGGTTGGGATGAGAGTTACTGGTGTGCTTTGGGCAGGCACAGGCGGGGCCGGGCTGGCTGTGCGTGCCCGGCTGGGGAGGGCAGGTCAGGCCTTATGGTCTGAATGCGGCAGCATGCCAGCAGCAGGCCAGCTGCATGCCCGCAGGGGCTGGCTTGCTGGTGGCGGTCAGCTGCGCTGAGGGCGGTCGAGGCGGATAAACTTGTCGTTATCAACCACGAGGCAGTCCATGGAGGCTGCGGCGGCTGCCTGAATGCCTGGCAGGCCGTCTTCGACTACCAGAATCTTTTCAGCTGTGAGCTTCATCATCTCCATGAGCTCAAGATAGGTCTGAGGATCCGGTTTATGTCTGGTTACGTCATCGGCGCTGACAATGAAGTCGATCATGTCAGAGATATGGTGGATCTCAAGGATATCAACAACGTTAATTCGCTGGGTTCCGGTGCCAATGCCAATCTTTGCACCGCGCTCACGGGCTGTTTTGAGAATATCAAAAGCTCTTGGGAACAGGGGGACCTTGTTAATCCATGAGCGGTAGAGCTCAACTTTGCGGCGCACAAATTCGCTTACGTCACCCACATCATGACCGGCGTCAGCCATGGCCAGAACTATATTGCGTGAGGAGAAACCACCTCTTTTGCAGATAAATTCAGGTTCAATGGAGAAACCGTGCTCTTTTGCCGTCTGCTGCCATGCCTGAATGTGATACGGCATAGAGTCAATAAGGGTACCGTCAAGGTCAAAGATCAGACCCTGATATGGGGAAAAATCAACATCGATCATGATTGGCTCCTTATAACGAACATTTCGTTTATAGCAAAATAAGAGCTGTGTGGGGGAAAAATTTCCTCAAAATGCAGGCTGGCTATTAATTTATCAGCAAAAAAGCGCCTGCTCGTTTATTATTAAGGGCAGTCTTCAGCTGAAGTCAGAGAGATTTTCTATGAGCGAGTTCGTTCTTACCTGCGATACTGTCATTATTGGAGCCGGAACGGCCGGCCTTGAGGCTTTTATGAAAGCTTCAGCCTCCGGTGCCTACTGTATCCTTGTAGAATCAGGTCCTCTGGGAACCAGTGCCAAGCGCACCGGTGATACCCCTCTGTCCTACCTGTCGGCTGCCGGACAAAGCTGCCATGCTATCCACAGTATTGAGCGCTTTGGTCTTACCACCAAATTTGATCCGGCCATTGATAATCATCATGTGCTGAATAATCTGCGTGCCGTCCGCGCCAAAGATACCAGCGAGATTCTCTCCTTTATCTACCGCATTCCTGAAAGTAACCGTCTTATCGGCCGTGCCCACTTCATTGATGCCAATACCCTGATGGTCAATGAGAGCCATACGGTAAAGTTCAAGACCGCTGTTATCGCCACAGGTTCAGTACCGGTAGTTCCATACGAGCTCAGCAAGTATCAAAGTCAGGGTGTCTATACCACTCAGGACTTTTTCGAGCTCGATCAGCTGCCACAGTCCATTGCCATTTTCGGCTCCAACCGCGAAGGTCTGCAGCTTGGTCAGGCACTTTCCTACCTTGGCGTCAGAGTAGTGGTGTTTGGCAACAACGGACTGTGGAATCTTACTGACGAGTCAGTAATTTCAGCAGCTGTGGATGCCTTCAACGAGCGCTTTGATCTGGTACTTAACAGCTACACCACAGCCATTGAAAAGTATGAGCGCGGTTTTGGTATCTACTATCTGGATTCAGATAATTACGAAAACCATATGGGTGTGGATACCATTCTGACCTGCTCAATACGCTATCCAAAACTTGATGGTCTTAACCTCAGAGCCATTGGTATGGATGTCGATCGCAACGGCTGCATCAAAATCAATGAGCAGACCATGCAGACCTCCATTGCTCATATTTTTGCAGCTGGTGATGTCACCAACACCACCATGACTACTGACAAGGCCCGGCAGCAGGGTGCAGCTGCAGGCACCAATGCTGTTACCTGGCCTGATGTTAAGCAGTGCCAGCCGGCATTTGCTCTGAACATTCTGGCAACTGACCCTGAAATGGCCATGGTGGGTATGAGTTATGAAGAGGTCAAGGTGCGTGCCCGCGCAGGCAACTCCTTTATTTCAGCAGAGGTGCGCAGTAATAGCGGGCTGTTCCTCATCACCCATAACGATGGCGGACTGCTGCGCATGTACGTAGATGAGAGCAGCCATAAAATTCTGGGCGCCGAGCTGTGCATGCATGACGCCAGTCATCTTGCTCATCTGCTGGCCATGGCAATTGCCCAGGAGCTCACAATAGAGCAGGTAGCACAGCTGCCGTACTTCACCCCATCCTACGAAGCCGTCATTAAGTCAGCCTGTGAGCAGGCCATCAAAAACATAGCCCGCAAGGCCGTAGGGCTTTAGGCTTCCTGATCTGAAGAGCCGCTTCTGCCTTGCCGGGAAGCCCGCCCGGCTTGCAAGCCCGGCTGGCCAGCCTGAGGTCAGTCCGGTCATTACTGCCAGGCTGCATGGCCGAGACTTGCTTAGCAGCTGAAGACACACAACATGCAGGCACTGCATACGCAATAGAATTACCGAAGATAAGGATATTGAGCACAAAATGGTCAAAGAGATAGTACTTGCCTCCAATAACAGCGGAAAAGCACGCGAATTTGGCGACATCCTGTCACCTCTGGGCATTGAAGTACACCTGCAGAAGGAATTTGATATTCCTGAGGCTGAGGAAAATGGTCTGAGCTTTATTGAAAACGCTCTGATTAAGGCCCGCAATGCCGCCGCCCATGCTCATATGCCAGCTCTTGCTGATGACTCCGGCCTGTGCGTCGATGCCCTTGGCGGTGCTCCGGGCATTTACTCAGCCCGTTACTGTGGCACCTGGGGTAATGACAAGGCCAATAATGACAAGCTGCTCGAGGCTCTCAGGGATGTTCCTGCTGACAAGCGTACCGCCCGTTACTTTGTAGCCCTTGCCTATGTACGCAGCAAGGACGATCCTGTGCCTGTAGTCGTGACCGCTTCATGGGAAGGCACCATTGGCATGAAGCCGATGGGACAGAACGGCTTTGGTTACGATCCTCTTTTTGTGGTCACAGGACGTAACTGCACGGCAGCCCAGATCCCTCATCAGATCAAAAATGTAATCTCCCATCGTGCCCGCGCTCTGTCACTGCTCGTCTCTGAGCTTTCCCGCTGCAACGAAATCTGATATCCCCACGGCAGGAAGCACATGCCTGCCCCGCAGTCCTGCAGCAGCCATCCAGCCAGTCTGCAGGGCTGAGTCTTTTGCTTAAACTTTTCTTTTCTTTTCTTTCCCTCCACTCATTCAAGACATAAGAGTAACCCCGGCACCACAGACTGCAGGGGCCGTTCAGCCCATTCCTACGCTGCTCGACCGCATGCCAGCACGCCGGCGGCATCTTGGCCTTATGCCTGCACGCACGGCGGCATCATGGCCCCATGCCTGCACACATGCACTGCCGTATGATGACCGCATGCATGGCCGTATACATGTCCATATGCATGGCTGTTCATTCAGGCACGGCTGCAGGCCTGCAGCGCAGCTGCACCCATGGCAGGTCAGGCCACTATGGTGACCAAGTACGTCATTACAGTGTGAGTGTTGGGGATGATGCTGGAGGGAAGAGATGATGATTTGTAAGGTAGGTTATGACTGCAAATGCTCAGGAGCTGTTTAACCAGCATGCTGACACGCTCAATACTCATCTGAGCCGGGCCCGTGATCAGGCGGCTACCATGCCACCGGGGCTGATGCTTGAGCCTGAGCAGCGCCATAAGCTGCTCTTTTCGCGCAATGATGTGGGGCTGTATATCCACTATCCTTTCTGCGTGCAAAAATGCCCTTACTGTGACTTTGCCTCCATAGCCTCAGGTGAGGACAGCTCCCGTGATGCGCAGTACGTAAACCTGCTCATAAGTGAGTTTGAGCTCAAGCTGCCTTTGCTGCAGGGCCGCAGCATTGTCAGTGTCTACATTGGCGGAGGCACCCCAAGTCTGTGTCAGCCTGCCCAGTGGGCGCGTCTTTTTGAAAAGGTCGGTCCTTACCTTGCGCCTGGGGCTGAGGTTTCGCTGGAGGCCAATCCGGGCACTGTGGATCTGGCCAAAATGCGTGAGCTGCGGGCTGCGGGGTTTAACCGCATCAGCATTGGCGTACAGAGCTTTAACGATCGCATGCTCTCCCGTCTTGGCCGTATCCATAATGGCGATGAGGCCAGGGCTGCCTGCCGTAATGCCGTGGCTGCCGGATTTTACAATTACAATCTGGACATTATGCATGGCCTGCCACGTCAGGATGTGGAACAGGCTCTTGATGATCTGCTTATAGCTCTGCAGCTTGAGAGCACCCACCTGTCCTGGTATGAGCTGACTCTTGAAGAGGGTACTGTTTTTGGAGAGCGTCCTCCGGTGCTGCCTGATGAGGACGTGCTCCTTGCCATTGAGGAGCAGGGCTTTGATCTTATCGACAGGGCCGGGTTTGAGCATTATGAAGTGTCCGGTTATAACCTTGGTGGCGCATACCGCTGTGTTCATAATCAGAACTACTGGCTCTATGGCGACTATCTGGGCATTGGCGCGGCCGCTCATCAGAAAATCACTCTGACATCTGGCAATGATTTTGTCATTACCCGCTCAGCAAATCCTGAAAACTATCAGGACTACCTCAACTGGTGCATTCAGGGCCAGCTCAAGGATGGTAAGGGCGTGCGCAGTAAAACAGTTGTTGAGTCAGGAGACATACCTTTTGAGTTCATGCTCAACCGCCTGCGCCTGTTCATAGACAGGGTAGACAGCAGTGAATATCAGCTTCGCACCGGCATGCCTGTGTCTTCACTCAAGGACAGTCTGACTGAGATTGCTGCCGATGGGCTCATTGAGCTGGAACATGATCTGAGTTTTTCTTTGACGCAGCAGGGAAAAATCATGTTAAATGATGTTATTGCGCGGTTTTTGTGAAAAAATACCGGTATGAGCCTGCAACCGTCTGCCTGACGCGGCAGGACCAGCGCTGCACGCTCAGCGCTGCAGCAGCATAGCGCTGCGTCGCAGCAATAAGCATTTTTAACCTGCTCTTTTTGAGCAGGAGCCCGCTGTTGTCAGATTAGACAGGAAATATACGTGCACAGCCGCGTGAAAAGCGTATGATTACAGTACAGTCAGGTGCATTTTTAACGCAGCCTTTTCTTAAGTCCCTTATGCTGCTTACATACCTGACCCAAAATACTGTTACTACAGGCAGACTCTGCGCAATGGTCATCTGCAAGTACTGACCTGGTGCCCATGAGTCTGGCAGCCATGACACAGCTGATAAAGTCAGCAAAGTCATAAGCCACTGCTCTTATTAAGAGCTCCGGCCAGTTAGCAAAAACTGCGACTGATACTGAGACCGGCATCATCTGTAAGACGGTGAGGTGTGGCCTGCAGATACAGGCCGCTTGCCTTACAGCTGGCAAGGCAGTCTGACTGGCATAGCCTGAGTTCAGACAGGCTATTGTGTTGCGCAGCGTTTGTGTCCTGTGATTTGGGGCAGATCTTTGTGTATGTGAGCGTGCACATCCTGCCCGGACAGGGGCTGGTAATCGGGTTAATTCAGGGCTGAGGCCGGTAATGGGAGGTTGCAGTGGACAGCCACACCGGGCTGTCACGTATGTGGATCACATCGTCACTGTCAGTTCACACGGTTATTCTTATGGCCTGAGGGCAGCACAGCCAGCTGCACTTTAAGGCATGATATTCAGGTCTTGTGGTTGTACTGGTCAGGGCCTGAACAGGATTTATATTTAAGTTTTCAACTCTCACCTTTCTCATACATCCCTTAATGCAGGAACAACATTACCAGGATCAGTCATTTCAGGTTCTATCAGTGGATCCAGGTGTTACCAGACAGTTATGGTGTTATCAGACAGTTCTGGTCTTGCCACGGTATCTCTGTGTACCTCAAAGCATGGCTTTCCCGGATGGATTGTGGTGCGCAAGGACAGATTCATGCACCAGGTGAACAGGGTTGCAGCCCCCGCAGGCTTCACGCATAGCTGGTCATCAGTTAAGGATGGCTGCCTGTTATGCGGCTTTTTATATTAAGGATTTTGCTATGGCTAATGATATGCATACCGACACAGCTCAGACTGATGTTCTGGCAGATGCATCTGAGCTGCTAAAACAAAAGAATGCTCCAAAGGGAGATGTCGCCTCCGACTTCAAGACAGCTGTTTATCTGTGTGCAGCCACCCGTCATTTCTCCTTTGAGGAAGTACTTTCCAACCGCCGCCTTGATCTGCTGAGCTTTATGCTCTCTTCAGTAGGTTTCAAGGGATCCACCTCAAATATCAGTATTGAGCAATATCTTGATGTCATTCAGGAGCTCATTGATGATGGCGCCCTGCAGTACATCGGACACAGTGCAGGCTTTGTGGCCACCGGCTTTGCCCGCGTATGCGAGGGCGAGGTCAGCTGCGTAAACGTACGCCGTGAACCTCCTTTAAGCGCTGTTGAACTGCGCTTTGATGACGGCGAGGGCAATACATACCCGCTGTTCAGCAAGTTCATGATCATCCCTGGCGATCGCGTCAAGGTTGTGGTCAACACCTTTATCAATGCAGCCTATGTCATCAAGCTGGTCAAGATGCGTTCATCTCTGATCGGTGATGTTACCGGCGGCAACAAGAAGATCTTCTTCCGTGAAAAGGGCTTCAGTGCCTATGACATTCGTGTTACCAAGGATGAAAAGGACATCAAGGGCGGCTCTCTGGTAGTAGCTGAAATTCTTGCCCGTAAGGCTCCAAATATCCTGGTTGTCCGTCCTACTCCTGTTAAGGGCGATCGCGGCATGCTTGATAATTTCATTATCAAGGCTCTGCTCGAGCACGGTATTCCTTCAGCATGGCCTGAGACCGTCAAGAGCTCTATCAAGAGCATTCCAGCCGTGGTTAAGAAAGATGAGATCAAGGGTCGTGTCGACCTGCGTGATCTGCCTCTGGTTACCATTGACGGTGAGGATGCAAAGGACTTTGACGATGCTGTTTACTGTGAGATGCAGGGCAGCAAGTTCCACCTGTATGTCGCCATTGCTGACGTATCCTACTATGTAAGAACAGGCAGCGCCATTGATGCCGAAGCTCTTGAGCGTACCACCTCCGTTTACTTCCCTTACTACGTAGTGCCTATGCTCCCTGAGGAGCTGTCCAACGGCATCTGTTCGCTCAATCCTGGTGTAGATCGTCTGTGTATGGTCTGCGAAATGATAGTAAATACCCGTGGCCGCATTGAAAGCTACGAATTCTATCCAGCCGTCATGAACTCTCACGCCCGTTTGACCTACACCGAAGCATGGTCAATGATTTCCGAGGGCAAGGCCATTTCTGAGGAAAACCAGAAGTGCGTCCCATGGGTCAAGACTCTGCACAAGCTCTATCAGGCTCTGAGAAAGGCCCGCGAAGGCCGTGGCGCATTCGAGTTTGAGAGCACTGAGGTCAACTTCCTCTTCGACGAAAAGTGGCGCATCAAGGGCATGGTTCCATACGAGCGCAATGACGCTCACATGCTCATTGAAGAGTGCATGATTGCAGCTAACGTCTGTGCTGCATCTTTCGTCAAGGAAAACGGCTTCCAGAGCCTGTATCGTGTGCACTCCCGCCCAACTGAGGAGAAGCTCGACCGTCTGCGCGCAATTCTGTCCAAGCACGGTATCGATCTGGCCCACGGCTATGAGCCAACCCCTCTTGATTTCAAGGATGTATCCCTGCAGGTAAGCAAGCTTGCCGAGGGTGTACACCAGATCATTTCCCTGCAGCTGCTGCGCTCCATGTCCAAGGCTACTTACAGCCCTGACAACATCGGCCACTTCGGTCTGGCTCTGGAGAACTACTCACACTTCACCTCTCCAATCCGCCGTTATCCTGATCTGCAGATTCACCGTGTTATCAAATACATTCTGGAGAAGAAGCAGAAGCGCGAGTGGGGCAAGATTGGTTCTCAGCAGTACAGCCACGATGCTCTGGTCAAGCTGGGCAACTCCTGTACTGAAAAGGAAATCTCTGCAGCTGATGCCGAGTACGATGTTGATAACTCCCTCAAGTGCGAGTACGTCAGGAACTTCATTGGCGAGGCTGTGGATGCAACTGTTTCCACTATTTCCAGCCATGGCATCTTTGTAACCCTCAATGATTTCTACATTGACGGCATGCTCAAGGATGGCTGCACCATCAACGCCAATGACCGCAGCTTTGTCTGCTACGGCGGCGCTGTCTTCCATGAGGGCGATCAGATCAAGGTACGTATTGGCAATGTCAACAGTCAGGCCCGCTTTATCGACCTGATGCCTGTTGAAAGCCCACGTAAGAGTGACGCCAAATTTGATATCAATGCAGCCAAGGAGCAGCTCAAGTCAACAGCAAGTGAGGGCTACCGTGGCAGCAATGACGTCAAGAATGCTTTCCTCGATGACATTGGCCGCTTTACCCGTGGTGTTGAGCCTGATAACAGCAATACTGTTACCCGTCCGCATTGCGATTTCTCAGTGGCAAAGAGTCTGAACATTTCTGAGGATGAGAGCATCAGCAATATCGAGAATGCCAAAAACTCATCCCGCAGCGCCAAAGGTTCCAAGGCCGCTGCCAGGACTAAGCCAGCTCAGCAGGCCACATCAGAGCCAGCTGACGCTCAGGAGTCCAAGGCAGCAAAGGGCAAGTCCAAAGCCGCTGCTAAAGCAGCACCGGCAAAAGCTGAGGCTGCAAAGGATGAAGCTCAGGATGAGTCCGTCTCTTCAGGCACCGTTATTACCGTCAAGCGCAAGACTGGCAGCAGCACTGCCAGGACCAAAGTCATTGCTCTTGATGACAGCGAAAAGGCCCAGGAAAAGCCAGCCCGCAGCCGAGCCCGCAAGAACGACGAAGATGTTGATCCACTGCTGATTGATACTGCATCACGTATCGATGCTGACCTTGAAAGTGCCGGGCAGAGCCGTCCATCTAAAAAGTCTGGCAAGAGCAAGGCCGAGAAGGCTGACAAGGCCGACAGCGCCGCACCTGCAAAATCAGGACGCAGCACTGCCTCCAGGTCCAATGCCAAGAGCCGTCAGGCCGAGGAAACAGTCTCTGAGCAGGAAGTAGCTCTGGGCGGTGATACCACTGTTACCGTAACCAGACGCAGCAGAGCCAAGGCCCAGACTCAGGCAGACAGCATGGGGCTGGTCAGAGCCGATGAGGTTCAGCTCAGCCCTCCATCAGAGCCGGAAGCAAAGCCAGCTGCAAAGAAGACAGCAGCCACCAAGGCAGCCTCAGCCAAGGCTCCAGCCAAGCAAGCTGCCGCAGCCGCTGAGGCTGAGCCAGAGGCCAGGCCTGCAGCAAAGAAGGCCAGGTCTCCAGCAAAGCCAGCTGCCAAGGCTGCGGCTGAAGCTGCCGAAGCTGAGCCAGAGGCCAAGCCAGCTGCAAAGAAGACTGCAGCGGCCAAGGCCCCAGCCAGGACAGCTGCAAAGCCAGTTGCCAAGACTAAGGCCGCAGACACTAAGGCTGAGCCAGAGGACAAGCCGGCTGCAAAGAAGACTGCAGCCGCCAAGGCCCCAGCCAAGTCAGCTGCAAAGCCAGCCGCCAAGTCAGCTGCCGCAGCCGCTGCTGAGGCTGAGCCAGAGGCAAAGCCAGCTGCAAAGAAGACTGCAGCCGCCAAGGCCCCAGCCAGGACATCTGCCAAGCCAGTTGCCAAGACTAAGGCCGCAGACGCTGAGGCTGAGCCAGAGGCAAAGCCAGCTGCAAAGAAGACCGCCGCCACCAAGGCCGCTGCCACCAAGGCTACGGCCAGCCCAGCAGCCAAGGCAAAGGCCGCCGCTGCCGAAGCTGAGCCAGAGACTAAGCCAGCTGCAAAGAAGTCCGCCGCCACCAAGGCCGCTACCGCCAAGGCACCGGCCAGGTCAGCTGCAAAGCCAGCTGCCAAGGCAAAGGCCGTAGACGCTGAGGCTGAGCCAGAGGCCAAGCCAGCTGCAAAGAAGACGGCTACCGCCAAGGCACCGGCCAGGTCAGCTGCAAAGCCAGCTGCCAAGACTAAGTCCGCAGCAGCTGAGCCTGAGGCCAAGCCAGCTGCAAAGAAGACAGCTGCCAGCGCTGCAAGTGCTGAGAGCAAGCCGGTGAAAAAGCCTGCCATCAGAAAGTCAGCCAAAAAGACTGGCGCTTCTGACAAGTAGTCTTCAAAGGTCATTACTTAATCAGGGGCAGGAGAGTCTGCCCCGCACAGAATTATTTCAATAAGGGGTTGGAAGCAGAGCTTTTAGCCCCTTATCCATGTAAGGAAACCAATTAATGCAAGTGCAAAAGAAGAGTCGCAATCGCGAACTGGTCTATGGCATCAATTCCGTAGAGCAGGCTATTGAGACCAGCCCTGACAAAATCCTTTCAGCCTGGGTAGTAAAGGGCCGTGAGGACGACAAGCGAATCAACAAGCTGCTGCGCGAGCTGGCCAATTACGGCATTGTGGCCCAGACAGCCATGCGTCACTTTATCGATGAGAAGTGTGACAACGGCGTTCATCAGGGTATCGTCATTGAGATGAAGGCTACCCCGCCTAAAAATGAGCACGATCTGATGGATTTCCTTGACAGCCTCAATGGAAAGCAGGAAGCTCCTTTCCTCCTGATCCTTGATGGCGTAACTGATCCGCGCAATCTTGGTGCTGCCATGCGTTCTGTATGGGCCGCCGGTGCTCATGCTGTGATTGTGCCTAAGGACAAGTCAGCTCCTTTCTCACCTGCAGCCCGCAAGACAGCTTCTGGTGCCGCCTCTGAAATCCCTCTGTTTGCTGTAACCAACCTGGCCCGTGTACTTGATGAGCTCGAGCAGCGCGATATCCGCATCATTGGTATGGACGGTGAGGCTGAGCACAGCATCTACGAGACAAAGATGACCGGTGCTGTCGCTATTGTTATGGGCTCTGAGGAGTCCGGCATGCGTCGTCTGACCCGTGAAAAGTGCACCGATATCACCCGTATTCCAATGGCAAGCGGCGTTGAGAGTCTCAACGTATCCGTAGCCGCCGGTATTGCCCTCTTCGAGGCCGTCCGTCAGCGCAGCTGCCAGGACTAGTCCCCCGGAGGGCAGCCGTCAGGGACAAGGACTCCAGCCCTGCTCGTCCCCGCGCAGGGAGCATGTACCCTGGATCCGGGCTCAAACCAGGGGCCCATGGCTGGTGCATTCGTCCTTATTTTCAGGTCACAGTTCCTCCTGCAGGGCTGTGACCTGAACTTTTTCTGCATCAGAGATTTGAGCTCAACAGGATCAGATCTGCCTTGTGCCCTTGCGGTGAGCGGTGCAGTGAATGGCCAGTCGCTTACATGAGAACAGAGGCCGGCCCTTGCAGATTAGGGGACAGGCATGCAAGCTGGGACAGGCGGGGCTGCAGGGACGGGCATGCAAGCTGGGACAGGCGGGGCTGCAGGGACGGGCAGGCAAGCTGGGACAGGCGGGGCAGCAGGGACAGGCGCGGCAGCAGGGATTGGATTGCCAGGAGGGGTGGGCCCCTTGGGAGCAATTAACAGGTGATATTGGGATATGTGCAGGAAATGCTGAAAAAAATGTGATTTGTCTTGCATTTTGCGGGTATTCAGGTACAATACTGCGCACTTCAGTCACGTTGGCATACCAGTGGTTGGATGTCACGTAAGCTTCCTTGTCTAAAACAAGACTGAAATTTTAGACTTTTACCGTAAGGGGCATTTATTCATGCGTCACTACGAAATCATTTTCCTGGTTCACCCAGATCAGTCTGATCAGGTTCCAGGCATGATCGAGCGTTACAAGGGCGAGATCGAGAAGACCGGCGGCAAGATTCACCGTCTTGAGGACTGGGGCCGTCGTCAGTTAGCTTACCCTATCTTAAAGCTTCACAAGGCTCACTACGTTTTAATGAACGTTGAGGCTACTCAGGAAGCTATTGACAGCATTGAGAACAATTTCCGTTTCAACGACGCTGTTATCCGTAAGTTAGTCATCTGCACCAATGGTCCAGTTACTGAGCCTTCCCCAATGATGAAGGCCCGTGAGGACCGCCGTGCTGCTCGTGAGGACAACAACGACCGTCGCCGCGGCGACCGTGACGAGTCCTCTGATGCTGAAGTTTCAGCTCAAGAAGCTTAATTAAGAGGACTATCATAATGGCTCGTTATTTCCACCGCCGTAAGTTCTGCCGTTTCACCGCTGAGGGTGTAACCGAGATTGATTACAAGGATGTAGCTCTCTTAAGAAACTATGTTACCGAGTCCGGTAAGATCGTTCCAAGCCGCATCACTGGTACTAGTGCAAAGTATCAGCGTCAGCTCGCTACTGCTATCAAGCGCGCTCGCTTCTTAGCCCTGTTACCTTACACCGATCTTCACAGCCGTTAATTTCCACTGGCCCGGCTAATCCCGGGACAATGAGTTCAGGCTTACAAGATTAAAAGGAATTTTCTAATGGAAATTATTCTGCTCGATAAGATCGCTCACTTAGGCGGTCTTGGTGACAAGGTAAAGGTTCGCAACGGCTATGCCCGTAACTTCCTGTTACCAAAGAAGAAGGCTGTTTTAGCTACCGAAGAGAACTTAAAGAAGTTCGAAGCTGAGCGTGTTCAGTACGCTGCCAAGATTGCTGCTGAGTTAGACGCTGCTCAGGCCCGCGCCAACAAGATCGTTGAGCTCGGTTCTGTAACCATCGCCTCCAACGCTGGCGACGAGGGCAAGTTATTCGGCTCTATCGGTACCCGTGACATCTCTGAGGCTTTAACTGCCGCTGGTGTTGAGGTACACAAGAGCGAAGTTCGTATGCCAGAGGGTGTTATCCGCTCTGTTGGCGAGTACGAGATTGCTCTCCAGCTGCACGCTGACGTTAAGACCACCGTTAAGGTTGTCGTTATCGGCTCCAAGTAATCTGTGATTACTGATATCCGATGAAAAAATAGGGCAGGATGCAATGCATCCTGCCTTATTTTTTTGGCTTAAAGCAGCCCGGAAGCGGCACCGGATGGCGGCAGACTTCGTCCGCCGCCGGCCGGCCGGCGGCAGCATCCAAGGTTGCTGGCAAGGCAGCCCTGCGGGCCATGGGCCCGACTCGTAGCAGGCCACAGGCCCGGCGATGGTGCCGGGGATATTGCAAGCCGGGCTGTGTTTGGCCACAATATCAGCTCAGTGCCCATAAATTTATGGGCCGGTCAGACAGTCAGCTGCACGGACTCCTGCATATGAGGTATCCCTGTGGGCCTTTTGCTTTCTTCCGGGCAGGACCGTATGGCTGCAGTCTTTCGGACAGCGGTGCCCATTTGGGCTTTTGCCTCAGGGCAGCACTTTGTTCATTTTTTGAGGTTCGGGGATGACAGTGGAACATTTATCTGCACAAAAGCAGAAAGAGCGTGAGACTCAATACATGACAGTTGAGGTAAGTGAGGCTGATCGTCACGATCACAGCATCACTCTGCCTGATCTGGACAACATGCCACCGGTGAAACTGGTTGCCCTTGATATGGATGGTACTACTTTGCGGGAGGACAAGACTTTCTCTCCTCTGCTGATTGAAACCATTCACAAGGTACAGGAGAAGGGCATTGCCGTTGCTATCTGTACCGGACGTGCTCCTGAGAGTATTGCTGATCTGGCTGAGGTTCTGGGCCTTACCCGTGGCCATGGCTACTGCGTCTGTTTTAATGGCGGCTCTCTGGTCAATATCAACGAGCTGGAAAAGGACCTGGCCATAAACACCATCAATGCCCAGGATCTGATTGATATTGAGGCTGTAGCTGCTTCATGCGGCTGTGCCGTGCATGCCTATTCCACCCGCCGTCTGCTGCTTACTGAGAGCAATATAGTCTTTACCGAGATGGAAATTGCCGCCTCCATGCAGCCATTTGAAAAGCTGCTCTTCCCTGATGAGGTCAATCCTGAGGAGACTGCCTACAAATTAATAGTGGTAGGCGATGCTGACAAACTCGACAAGGTGCGCGCAAGCTGTCCTGCAGATTTTTCAGAGCGTTTTAACATTGCCCGTACCCATCCAAACTTCCTTGAGTTCATGCACAAGGGCTGTTCCAAGGGCGCTACCCTGGCCCGTCTGTGCGAGATGCTGGGCTTTGGTATGGAGAATGTGGCTGCATTTGGCGATGCCGAGAATGACATTGAGATGGTGCGAGATGCCGGTGTAGGCGTCGCTGTGGCCAATGCCATGCCGACTTTAAAGGCCGTAGCCCGCTACCATACCCTCAATTACCTCGATGACGGTGTAGCTGTTTACCTGCGCAAGCTGCTGCGTCTTTAGTCTGCTGTTCTGCAGCTGCAAGCCAGGCCTGAGCCTGGCAGGCGCTGCAGAGCGCAGCCTGGTCTGCAGGCAGCGCCATTTCAGCAGCCATGGCTGATGCATGGTGGCTGACCAGTTATGATCCCGGATGAACTGTTCTTGTGAGCAGGGCGTCCGGGATTTGTTTTTATAGAATTGCCTAATTGCACACTAAAGTTTATGTGGCACAATATGCCCCATGCCCAAAGAGGGCATAAAGCGCTTAACTGTGCGATTGTTATGCGCTTTGAGATAATCAGTTTGATAAATTACTGTCCGGTATCTTCTCTTATCAGGGCGGCTGTTTTCGGTTACTGTCACAGCAACCCACGGTTCTCAATGGCCACTGAGGCCGGGCCAATCAGACCAGGGCCACAGGCCATAGGTATGGCCCTGGCCAGAGCCATGGCCATGGCCACATGTCAGGAGCATGGCCGGGGCCACAGGACCTGGGCATGCCAGGGCTTATGCTATGGCATCGTGGCCAGGGCTGCTCTGCAGACAGAGAATTGATGAGAAGGTTGTTGATACTGGTGCTGCCGGACCAAGGAAAAAATCTGATGAGTGAAACTAAAGCTGCCAGAACTTTCACAGAAATTGCTGGCAACACTGCCGGACTGAAAGATGGTCACAAGGGTGTAGACAGCCTGCCATTAAAGGTTACGCTCAAGGCTTTTGGCATTATGCTCAAGAGCTACTGGGGTACGCGCGACAGCCTCAAGTCATGGCTGCTGCTGGCCATTATCATTGGCCTGACCGGAGGATCTGTTTATATCGCCACCTCCATCAATACCTGGTACAAGACCTTCTGGGATACTATCCAGAATTACGATATTGACGGCTTTAAACAGCAGCTGGTGGTCTTTGCCACGCTGGCTACCATTCACGTGGTAGTGAGCGTTTATAACGCCTACCTCAAGTCGTGCCTGTCCATTAACTGGCGTACCTGGCTTACAGGCAAGACCATGGATCGCTGGCTGCAAAGTGACAATTACTACAAGCTCCAGCTGGCTGACAAGAACACTGATAACCCTGATCAGCGTATTGCCGAAGACCTGAACATGTTTGTTTCGGCAACCATTGTGCTCATTTTAGGTACTGCCACTGACCTTGCCATGATGATTTCCTTTGGCGTGGTGCTCTGGCAGCTCTCATCAGCTGTAGACATTACCGTTCTGGGCATGGATATCCATCTGCCTGATGGCTATATGTGCTATCTGGCTCTGCTTTACGCTGTGCTTGGTACGGCTCTGACTTTCTGGCTGGGTAAGCCTCTGGTACGTCTGAACTTCAGACAGCAGCGCTATGAAGCCGATTTCCGTTTCTCCCTGATCCGTGTACGTGAAAATGGCGAGTCCATCGCCCTTTACAAGGGTGAGCATGAGGAGAACAAATATCTGCGTCAGTCCTTTGCTGATCTGGTAGCCAACTACATCAAACTTATTGTCTGCACCAAGCGTCTGGGCTTTTTAACCATTGGTTATGCTCAGACTGCCGTGATTTTCCCAATGCTGATCTCAGCTCCGCTGTACTTTGCCAAGATCATCACCATGGGATCTATCATGCAGATTTCCTCAGCCTTTGGCCGTGTTCAGGACAGTCTGTCTACTCTGGTTTCCAACTTCACCTCATGGGCATCATGGAAGTCAGTGGTTGACCGTCTTGCTCTGTTCTATCTGTCAATGGAAGAGGTTGAGGCCCTGCACTGTCTGCCGGTCAAAAAGGATGCCCATCAGCTTGAGGTGCGTAACCTTACAGTAAAGAGCCCACGTGGCAAGCTGCTGCTTGACGGTCTGTCTCTTGATATGAGCAATGGCGACTCTCTGTTAATCCGTGGTCCTTCAGGCTGTGGCAAGTCAACTCTTATCAAGGCTCTGGCCGGTATCTGGCCTTACAGCAGCGGTGAAGTTCACTACATGAACGGAGCCAGCACGCTCTTCCTGTCGCAAAAGCCTTATCTGCCACAGGGCTCACTGCGCCTTGCTGCTTCCTATCCGTCTGAGCCGGTAACCGATGGCCGCACCGAAGAGTTCTTCAAAATGGTGGGGCTTGAGCATCTTGTTGAGCATCTTGATGAGGTTGATACCTGGAGTCATATCCTTTCTCTGGGTGAACAGCAGCGTGTGGCCATTGTCCGTGCTCTCATCAATACTCCGGACATACTCTTCCTTGATGAAGCCAGCTCAGCCATGGATGAAAAGACTGAGGCCATGGTCTATGACCTCCTGCACAAACGTCTTAACAGGTCCATTATCATTTCAGTAGGACATCGCTCTACCCTGATCTCAAGGCACAAAAACGTCCTTACCTACGATGGCAAAGGCCGCTGTGAAATCTGTTTTGCCTCTGATCTGCTGGGTTCAAGTGCCAAAGGATCACATGCCCAGAGCTATGCCGGAGACCTTATGGCAGATTACGATCGCAATGAGCTGCTCGGAACCACTCTGTCAGACTCTGATGGCCGCCCATCAGCTCTCTCACAGCAGCAGGCCGATGTCGCAGCTGCAGCTGCTACGGCAGCCGCTGCTGTCGCCGCTGCAGCACATGACAGCAGCGTGCAGGGCTCTGAGGGCACTCTCAGGCCATAATGACCGGGGCCTTAGCCGTGGTTCTGATGCCTGAAGCCAAGGGCTGATGCCCAGGGCCTGATGCCTCAGGCCTGAGCATCATGCTGCATAGCAGCCAGGCAGCCAGCCAGGCAGCCAGCCAGGCAGCCAGCCAGGCAGTCTGGCAGCCAGCCAGCCAGGCAGCCAGCCAGGCAGTCTGGCAGCCAGCCAGGCAGTCATGATTGCCCATCAGCGCAGCAGCGTGTCTGTCACGCAGAGACTTTTTAAGGCGCTTTACAAAAGAGACCCCAAAAGAAAAACAGGACCATATGCTCTGAAGCATATGGTCCGTTTTTTTTTCCATTAAGTAAAATGCCCGGCAAATGGCAGGGCGGGAACAGCCGACATGCTCGCCTGGGCAGCACTTTATGCAGACGTGCAGAGAGCTCATGAATACCAGGGCCATGGCTCTCAGCCATATGCCTCATGGCCTGCGCCGCTGCCATGCAGCCTTGATGCCTGGCTGGATTGCTGCGGTGTCCACACGCCTCAGGTGACCATGGGTATTTCAAAACGCTTTCCAAAATAAAAGAGACCACATGTACTTGAGCAGATGGTCCCTTTTTTTCCATTAAGTAAAATGCCCGGCAGCTGGCCACAGGCTGTGGCAACGGCCAGCGTTTATGGAGGAGGCGCGCACCAGTGCCTGCGGCGCTGCAACGGCGCTGTTGCAGCGCAGCTGAGCTGCGGGGATGCATAATGAAAAAAAGCCATGGGTTTCCCCATGGCTTTTGGTTCAGCTGTGCAGTCAGCTGACGGGCTGACTGCGGTCAGACTGAATTACTTAATTAAGGTGCTGTATTCGTAGTTGAAGCTTGCTACATCAGCAGAAGACACTGGCTTTAAGGTTACAGTGTACTTGTACTGTCTGTCGGCAGGGTTCTGGTACTTCTCAAATGGCATGGCGCCCCATGAGTTGTCACCACCCAGACCCATCTGACGCTCGGTTAAGCGTAAGGTGATGTCGCCTTCCTTCATGTAGAAGCTGTGGTTGTAGTTGGACAGCTGCTCTGGGGTGTACAGCAGAGCGTTGAACTCGATTGGATCGCCGCCCTCAGCCTTGGCCATCAGACCAACGCCATCGTCGTTGGTTAAGGCAACCCAGCGAACATCGGTGTGGTTACCGGTTTCCTGTGGCTTGATGAAGTCGGTGTAGAAGTCCTTGACGTCCTTGCTGTAAACGCCTACCGGGTAACCCCACTGACGGTCGATGTAGTTCTCATCTGGACCACGGCCAAACCAGGTGACGTTGGCAAACTCACGTGGCATGGTCAGCATGTTGCTGATCTCTGGAATGATTGGCAGACCGGCTGTTGGGTTTAAGGTGGTCTCAATCTTGATGTCACCGGAACCGTAGACGGTAAATACCTGCTCATAACCGGAGTTGTCAGCTACAGGCAGAGTGCTGGAAACCTTGAAGGTAACCTGCTGGTCGGAATCCTTGACAGTCTCAACCTTGACTACCTTCTTGCTCAGACCGGCATAACGCCACTTGGAGGTCAGGAACTGGTAGTAGTAACCGAGGTCAGAGTCAGTACCGGCACGGTAGAAGTTAGGCATAATGCCTGGGGTCTTGATGGAGCCATGATCGTTAGGAATAATCAGATCCTTGCCCATGTACTTGATACCGGTTACGGTACCGGCAGCGCGGTCGAAGGTAACAACCAGATCACCAGTGGAATTGGTTACGGTAGTTAAGATGCCGTCTTCAGCAACCTTGAGGGCTGGCATGGAGGCAACTTCAACAACTGGCTGGGCAACCTCAGCGTCACTGGCAAAGTCAAGGGCGAACTGCTCGTGAGCAATCTCGTGACCGGCTGGAGCATATGGCTCATCCTGCTTGAGAGCGAAGGATACGTTGAGGAAGTAATCGGCACCGGCCTTAACCTGTGGCCTGGTGAAGCCGATCTTGATGCTCTTGCTGGTCAGCGGAGCAACATCGAGATCCTCTGGGCTTAACTTGCCGGACTCGATAACAACACCGTTCTCGGTCAGGTTCCAGGAAGCTTCAAACTCGTTGAGGTTGGTAAAGAGCTTGCGGTTTTCCAGAACAAACTTGCCATTGCTGGCGTTGTCAGCGGTCATGGCGATCTCTTCATAACCCTTCTTAACCTCAACCAGCTCTGGCTGAACAGTGAAGTCAGCGGAGATCAGGCCATTGGCGCAGAAGTTCTTGTTATTTGGATTGCCGGAGCGGATGTCATCCCAGTCACCGCCGTATGACAGGTAAGTAGGCTTGTCATACTTCTTGTTGGTGGTGCCTTCAAAGTCGAGCCATAACAGGGAGCTTGAATCAACCTTGCGGTCGGTTCTGGCCAGCTCAGCCTGATCAAGAGCGCGGTTGTAGATACGTACGCTGTCGATTAAGCCCTTGAAGGTTGGGAGGGTTTCAGCCTTGGTAGCGTCGAATAATGGAACACCACCGATACCTACAGGGTTAGGACCAACTGCAATGCCCTTTGGATTGATGGCAGTGGCAACAACCTTGCCATCCAGATAGAGCTTCATGACCTGACCGTCGTAAACACCGGCTACGTGGTGCCACTTGTTGTTCCAGTCAGCTGGAGTTGGGATGGAAGCTGAGAACTTCTCGATTACGCCATCAGCATTGGCTTCGCCGCCGTAGATGTAGAACTCGATGTTGTCAGAAACAACCTTCTTGCCCTCGGAGTCGTAGTTTACATTGCGGTGCAGACCGTAAGACTCGTTACGGGAAGCCATCATGTCGCCCTTCATGATGATTGGGGCATCAAGAGCTGGCTGGTCCTTGGCTGGCTTTACAGTAGCCTCGAGGGTAAATGGCTGGTTGCCGCTTAATACCAGGCTTGGGTCATTGTAGACGGAAGCAAAACCGTCCATGGCTCTGCCGTTCTTGCCGGCTACCAGCTTACCGGTCAGGCGAACTTCCAGGTTGGAGGCCTTCTCGGAGAGCATCTTGTCAACAGGAGTTGGGATCTCTAAAGACTGATCACGCCAGTCCCAGATAAAGCCGCCCTGTAAGATTGGGTGCTGGTTGTAGAAGTCCCAGTAGTCCTTGAAGTTACCGATGCCGTTACCCATGCCATGTGCGTACTCACACTGCAGCTCAGGCTTGTCACCGTTCCTGGCCCACCAGCCCAGCGGGTTGGCGTTCATGTCTGGATTATCAAGGTCGTTTACACGACGGTACATACGGGACCAGACATCAACCTCAGGGATGTCACGGTGAGCCTCGTAGTGAACCAGACGGGTAGGATCCATCTGATGGCAGGTGTCAGCCAGGATCTTCCATACGTCGCCGCCATAGCTCTCGTTACCCAGGGACCACATGATGATGGATGGGTGGTTCTTGGCGCGCTCGATGGTGGAAACCATGCGGTCTAAAGAAGGCTCAATCCAGTCTGGATCGGAAGCTGGCAGTACGGAGTCGATGGAATCGGACTCAACGTTGGCCTCGTCCATCATGTACAGACCGTACTCATCGCACAGCTCGTACCAGCGTGGCTCGTTTGGATAGTGGGAGTTACGTACGGAGTTGAGGTTGTACTGCTTCATCAGCATGATGTCGCGAATCATGGACTCTTCGCTGATGTAACGGCCGTTCTGTGGGCTGATCTCGTGACGGTTTACACCACGGAAGACGATTGGCTTGCCATTAACAGCAACCTGGGCCTTGTTGGTACCACGGTTGAAAATTTCAACCTTGCGGAAACCGACATTGGAAGAAGTGGTTTCAACAATGTTGCCCTGTGGATCACGTAAGGTGATTAAGGCGCGGTAGAGGTTTGGCTTTTCAGCAGACCACTTTAATGGATCGCTTACCTGCCTGGAGAAAGTAACCTCAGCAAGACCGGCGGTAGCGTCGTAGGTAGCACCGGTGCCGTGCATGGTGGCAGTAGTGGCGGTCTTTGCAAAGTCGACAGGAGTCTTCTCGGTGAATACAGCCTTGCCATCCTTGTCAAGCAGGGTGGTCTCTACAGTGTAGCCCTGTGGACCCTGTGGCAGCATGGTGCGGATCTTGGCAGTGAAGTTAAAGGTAGCGTCCTTGTACTCCTTGTCCAGATCGGTGGTGTAAGCAAAATCAAAGAGGCTGGCGTTCTTGTCCTTGGCGATCAGAGCAACGTCACGGAAGATACCGCTAAGACGGATATAGTCGTGGTTTTCGAGGTAGGAGGCATCAGACCAGCGATATACCTGAACAGCAATGGTGTTCTTCTTGCCAGGGGCATTTAAGTACTTGGTGATGTCAAACTCGGAGGCGGTGAAGCTGTCCTCGCTGTAGCCTACCTTGTGGCCGTTTACCCACAGGTAGAAAGCGGACTCGACGCCCTGGAAGTTAACCAGAATCTGCTTGCCATCCCAGTTTGCTGGAGTGGTGAAGTCTCTGCGGTAGGAGGCAACAGGGTTGTATACGGTAGGGGATACGCCTACGCCAGGCTCTTCAGTGCCCAGCCAGGAAAGACGGGTATCGGTGTAGTATGGACGGTCAAAGCCCTGAGTCTGCCAGGAGCCTGGAACCTGAATGTTGGCCCACTTGCTTACGGAGTAGCCTGGCTTGAAGAACTCGGTATTGCGCTCATGAGGGTTCCTGGCAAGGGAGAACTTCCAGGTGCCGTTTAACAGCATGTAGTTCTCGGAGCGGCTGCGGTCACGGGCCAGGGCGTCCTCCTCACTGGTAAATGAGTAGAAAGAGCTGTGGGCCTTTTCGCGGTTTACTGCATAGACAGTTGGCTGATCAAACCACTCTTCACCCTTGAAGACGTCGGCCTTTGGATCACGGGCCTTTGGCAGATCGGTAGAAACACGTAAGGAGCCGTCGTGGACTTTCACTACGGTATCAGGGCCGGCATTCCATTTGGCATTCTGACCATTAGACTCACAGCCGACTACAGCAAGTGCAGAGCATATGGCAATAGTAAGGAGGCTAGGCTTTAAATTCTTCATGAATTCTCTTCCCCAGAGTCGTAGCAGCAGCTACGAAAATTAAACACACAACAGCGTACTTTTCAGTCAGCGTTCCCGGACAGTCACATTCGTCATATCTGTGGAAACGTTTACACGGATAAAGCTGAAAAGACGAAACAAACCTTAATTCACTGGTTTAAACTCCAGTGTCTGTCAGGTACCTTATGTTTCGTATGCGCACAGCTTCGTGCCTGTGCGGGCTGATTGAACCAGTGCACGACCACGTGCAGCGCAAATAAACTTAACTAAAAGCGGTACATCAAAAAAAGCCCAAATATGACATTCGTGAGATACAAGTCACATAATACTTGGAACTTATCTCCTGAAACCGGACTTATGTCACAGGTGAAAATGTGTTGTCATACAAGCAAACTGATATATGAATATCGATAACATGTTACCGGGGGAAGCCCTTGTTTGCGCCGGAAAATGTATAAATAAAAAAAGCCGTTTTCCATTCAGAAAACGGCTTTTTCAGCTGTTTTAGCAGCCAGAGGCATTCAGACTGACTCTGCAAAAATGAGTTTGCGCTTCCGCCTGCATTGAATGCTTTAAATCTGCAGCGACGCCAGGCTCCTGCCATACATCAAGCTTAAGCCTGCATGCCAACATGCAGGCGTCTCAGTGAGCAATCTGGCATGCTCATGTGTCCACTGACGGTCAGGGAGCTGCCAGGGCTGCCCAATGTGCACTGCCTGGTGCCTGGGCAGCAACCAGGCTGGCCTTGAAGCTTGCTGGTGCTGCTAGTCGTCGCGGGCGTTCTTTTCTTTTACGTAGCCCTTGGACATGGCGCGGCGCATTACGGCCTGCAGGGATGCAAAGCGGTTGGTCAGAACTTCAGACGGACCAAAGAGCGGACGCTGGCCTTTGAGGAATTTGTAGTCGTAATCGTCAACAGCGCGTATTATCAGTTTGTACAGACCTACTACGGCCAGGATGTTAGGAATAACCATCAGACCATTGAACATGTCTGCAAGCTCCCATACCAGGTTTACCTCAAGGAAGGCACCCATAAGCAGGAAACACAGCACCATTACCGAGAAGAGATTGAGGTTGCGGTAGCCAAAGAGGAACTTGAAGTTCTGGGCAGCAAAGAAGTACCAGCCGATAATGGTAGTAAAGGCTGCAAAGAACAGACAGACGGCTACGAAGCCGGCACCGGCCTCACCCATGCCCCTGATAAAGGCGGTCTGGGTCAGAACGATACCAGTAGTCTTGCCATCAAGAGAGCCGGTTACCAGAATTACCAGAGCGGTAGCGTTGAGCACGATGAAGGTGTCGATGGTAAGGCCGATAATGGCGGCCATGCCCTGCTCGGCAGGGTGTCTGACACGGGCAACAGCATGGGCGTGAGGAGTAGAACCCATACCGGCCTCATTTGAGAACAGACCACGGGCTACACCATAGCGTATAGCTTCCTTGATACCGGCACCGATAACACCGCCGGTAGCAGCCTCAGGATTGAAAGCACCAACTATAATGGACTTGAAAGCAGGAAGAATCATGTCGAAGTTGATGGCCATGATGTAAAGGGCGCCCAGTACATATACACCTGCCATGAAAGGCACAATCTTCTCGGCAAAGCTGGCAATGCGCTTGATGCCTCCAATGAAGATAAAGCCGGCAAGGCAGATAAGGATCATGCCTGAGAACCAGTTAGGCACGTTAAAGGCTGAGGAGAAGGCTGTGGTGATTGAGTTGGCCTGCACCATGTTGCCGATAAAACCAAGGGCAATGATGATGAGAGCCGAGAACAGAATTGCCAGAGACTTGAGGCCCAGGCCCTTGTAGATATAGTAGGATGGACCGCCGGTGATATTGCCCTCGCCATCACGGGTACGGTATACCTGAGCCAGAACGGCCTCGGCAAAGATAGTACCCATACCGAAGAAAGCAGCTACCCACATCCAGAAAATGGCTCCTGGTCCACCCATAACCATGGCAGTGGCTACACCGGCCAGGTTGCCTGTACCCACCTGAGCGGCAATGGCAGTAGCCAGAGACTGGAATGAGGTCATACCGTGCTGACCGGCCTTTTCACCGCTGAAGGAGAAGTTGCCGAACACGTGTTTGAAGGCACGGGTAAAATGACGGATCTGAACAAAGCGCAGCTTGAAAGTAAAGAAGATACCTGTGCCCACCAGAATAGGGATAAGGCACCAAGGTCCCCAGAGAATGAAGTTAATTTCACGCACAATATGCGTGAGCTGATCCATAGTAGACATGAGAATTTTCCAGAGTACAGGAAGGAAAACCGGTCTGCAGTACTCAATCCGCTCTTGCCTGTGCCGGCAGCGCCTTATGCAGGCAGGCGTCAGCCTGATGTCGGGGCACGGTTTGAGAGCAGCAGTTTCGGCTGATATGTTGAACAGGGGACAGGAAGCGCAATCCACCAGAACAGAGCCGAAGAGCAGAATTACTGGTAATACGAAACTGCAGTTGATAAAAAAAGCGCATTAGCATGCGTCGGGCTATTCTAGCATATCAGCCCTGTTACTGCCCTTATATAGTGCAATATTGGCCGTCTTTACCCCGCCAGCCCGGCTCTTGCACCGAAATAAGCAGCCTGCACTGTCATGCACCACTTGCCACCGCATTGCTGGCTGGGAAGAAGCGGGCAACGTGCTCCACCGGAGCATGTCATCTGACGCTGAGCTCTCAATGAGCTTAGCGCACAGCGCGTCCAATGGTTATGACCATGGCTACGACCATGGTATGCATGGAGGCCAGGGCATGCATGGAGAGCAGGAGCCTGCATGTTTGTCCAGGCAGAACATGCATGTAGAGCTGGAGCATGCATGTATGGTCCGGGCAGAACATGCATGGACGGCTGGAGCCTGCATGTATGGTCCGGACATGACATGAATGGAGGGCAGTGATCCTGGGAATGGAGAAACAAAAAGGGCTGATGCCAAAGCATCAGCCCTTTTTGTAGCAGGAAATCTGCAGGGTTTATTTTTGCATACTGACCTTGCTGCCAGTTGTGCTCAGATCAGATGGCTGGCTGCCATCAGCCTGAGCCAGTGCAGCAGGGCTGCTGTCGGCAGCAGCTGCAGCTGATGCGGACGGGGCTGTGTCTGACGGTGTTATGGCTGCTGATGCTGCGGCATCAGAAGCGGAAGCTGAGCTGTCCATGTTGGCAGCAGTGCTTGTGCCATTGCCATTTTTTTCAGGGCAGCCGCATGGGGCAGGATGTGGGTGACTGTCATCAGTAAAGGTCTTGAGGCGGCTGTGGAAGCGCTTTTTGAGGTAGACAATCAGAATGATGACAAAGAGCAGACCCAGAGCAAGGTAGATCATCTTCTGCACATCCTTGACGTACTCCATGAGCAGGTCAAGATTGTCGGCAAAGAAGTAGCCAAGATAGACCCATACCGGTACGGAAATGAGGGCCGCAAAGCCGTCCATCAGTACAAAGGTCAGATAGGAAATGCGGCGGCTCATGCCGGCCACGAGGAAGATAGGTGAGCGCAGACCCGGCAGGAAGCGGGCGACAAACAGCAGTGACAGACCGTACTGCTTGAACTTGCGCTGAATATGGGAAAAGCGGCGTGGAGAAAGGATGCGGCGGAACATGCGGATACGCTGAATGCGATAACCGAAGACACGTCCGGCAATGAACATTATGCTGTCGCCGATAAGAACGCCGGCCAGACCAACCAGACACATGGTATGAGGGTTGGCAAAATCAAGGCCGGAAATAACACCACCTGAAACCAGGGTGATGTCTTCAGGGACCGGTAGACCAAAGCCGCACAGGATTAAGATTCCAAATACAGCCAGATAGCCATAGTCAGTAAAGAAGGCGATTAAAAAGTCTAACACTTCAGATCCCTTTAAATGAGAGCCCGGGCCAGTAAAGGCCTGGTCAGCAAGGTCAACTTCGGCAGAATTACTTCATGTCAAATCTGGCATGTGCCATGACATTCTGTCAGTGCTCAGGGAGCAAACCCATACACATGTTAAGAGTACTCTGTCCGTCACATGAGGCATCTGCAAAGGCAGGATGCTCAAACCGACAAAACAAGAACTGATCAGCAATTATACTCTAATGTAATGCTAACTCTAATAAGTTCTTGTCGACTACAGACGCAGATACACATACTAAGTTCCAAATTCGTTGTCATTGCTGCCTGCCTGCAACAGTGTCAATGGTACTGAAAATACAGCAGGAACGACTCACCTGTCCAGACAGACAGGACTGACTATAAGCATGATAAAGGAAGCTGAACAGGCGTGCATACACTTTCAGAATCGACAGGAATATTATCAGATTTTTGATGGTTTTCTAGAAAAAATCGGTCCTTTTGAGGCGTTTTCAGCTGTTTTTTACAACTTTTTTATGTTTTTTTCGCCCATTTTGCTCAAAGGAACCATATGCTCAAATCAGCCCATAACAACTGCTCTTTTTCCCCGGAAAATCCTCTCAAAACACCAGGAAAATCCTGAGTTTCACCCATCTCCTGGCCCCTTGCCCAGTACCTCAGCCCAGCAGGCAGTAACCAGTCAGCCCAGCCATACAGCCAGATATCAGGCCAGCCAGATATCAGGTCAGCCAGACAGCCAGATATCAGGCCAGCCCGTCAGCCAGCAATAAGCCGTCCAGAGGCAGGACATCTACCAGCCCGCAACCAGCCGTTTGACGGCCATCAGGCGCTCAAGTGGCCCGAGCTCTGTGCTACTCAACTCATTTCATAGCATCACCTTGCCTGCTTTTATTGCCATGCTTTGTCGTGAGCTGATCTCTTCAATGCAACTGGGGACAGACAATACGTCCAGTCAGCAAGCCGTGACAGCTCGCCGCCACAATCTGGCAGGCATGACCGGTCCAGGCAACTGCATGGTTTTCAAACTGTTTTACTGCATCGCTACTGGAACGGCCTGGCAGAATTAATACATACGCAAGGCAGATGAGGCTGTGCCCTGTACTGCAGTACTCCTTCAGGCCCGGTAACCTGGCTCCTGAGCAGTGATGGGTGGTGACTGGCAGTGATTGGTGGATACGGACAGTTGTGGGCAGTGAATAGCGGTGACGGGCTGTTATGGGAAGTGATGAGCTGCGGATCGATGGGACAATGTACTGCCTGCAATGACTGTCAGGGGCAGCGCGCAAGGAAAGAGCAGGCAGACTGTTAAAGGCAGTGATCTTTGAGCGTACTGTGCAGTTGAGGTTGCAGCTCCATGAGGTGGGCAGTCTTGCTGTATTGCTGGCGCCGCTGTGTGCTTAAGTGGCAAGTTGATGTTGCTCTCTGTTACGGCTCAGATGGGCCGGCTTTGCCGGCTGGAGTGGCGGTGCACGCGGGCGTGGTGGTTTTGCAGGGCGTGGTGGTTTTGGAGGGCCCTTTTTGACTCCGTGGAGCTGTGGCATATGGGGAGGGCTGTTCAGGCAGAATGGCAACAGGGATGGCAGCTCAGGGGAGTATTGACTGTTGCAAAAGCGTGGAGTCATTTTTTGGTGGCAGTTTCTGTATTTATGTCAGCTGTGGGGCTCAGGGGAGGTGATATTGTGTGACTGCCGTTAAATCAGGGGGATGACCGGGGGCTTTGCAGGCTTACGGCGTATTAAGTGCTTGTGATTTTCATCACGTTTTTTGATAAATCCTTATATTTATGCGATTTGCGCGGGTATGATTCATAACTTCAACATATGAATGTAAGTCTGAGAGGTGACCCTATGCC
>NZ_JALKIK010000051.1:0-30085 GCF_023050955.1 Anaerobiospirillum sp. NML120511 | reverse complement strand
CAAAGCCGTTTTCTCCGGTCTGCTTTTCAGCGATCTTCAGTGAGGTAAAGGTCTTACCGGTACCACAGGCCATGATGAGCTTGCCGCGATCGTTTGTTTTCAGACCTTCGATAACGTCTTTGAGAGCGTCCTGCTGGTATGGCCTTAAGGTGCGCCTGTTGATTACTACCTTGCCAGTCTTATGATAAACAGCCCAGTCAATAACGGAGTTAGCCAGCGCCTCACGAGCTACAATCTCAACAGGAATAAACTGTTTTTCCAGCTCTTTTTTCAGGTTTGCTGACCAGTTGCTGTTGGTCGCAAAGACATAGCGGCACTTGCACCAGCCTGTATTTGATGCTGAAAGGAAGGAGTCCAGTTCCGCTTTTGGCACCACCGCATCTTTAGCATAGAATTTACACTGGATGGCGCTGTAGGTTACCTGACCGTGCTCGCCTGGAGCAGCATCGGTTGCCACAAGGTCAATACCTATATCATTGGCATCGTAATCGAACTCTGGATGAGCTTTGGCCCACTGAGCCCAGGTCTGAACCTCGGTGAATAAATCCTTATAGGTTGGTTCATTGCGCAGGTAATCAAGAATCAGATTCTCAAATCTTGTGCCCTTATCGCGCGGGCCGGGAGATATTTTGTCTATCCATTCAAGCAGATCGTAGAAAGCCTGGATGTTATCCGGCTCCTGAGCCTCTGCTTTGTCCCTGGTCTCATTTATGCTCATCTACAGTTCCTCACTGGTATGTTTGCGGGCTTTTTACTGATTTATTTCAGCCAATTGAACAGGCAGTAAATTCGCTCTGAAAATGCCTGCTGTTCGGTCAGCTCATTCCTGATAACAGCAAGGCCCGTCATGTTGCCATGACGGGCCTGTGCTGGTGGCGCGGGCGCTGCCCGGCTTCGTGTTTGTGGCTGCGGCGCTGGCGCTGCAGCCGGGGCACGGCCTGTGGCCGTGGCCCTGGTATTACTTGTCGCCGATGACGTAGGCCGGGCCGGTCAGGCGTACAAACTGAACTTCCTGGTAGCCGTCCTCGTTTTCCTTAGGCAGGTAATCGGTGAACTTGAGGTTGCTCTTGACCCAGCCGCGCTTGACCTCATCACGGTCGGCAGGATTGAGGCCGCAGTCATGATAGATGAAAACGTCATGAATATCATTGGCGCCCTTGAGCAGTACCGGGCCTTCCTCACCTGGCATAAAGACATACCAGCCCTCGGTAACCCACTTGGTCTTGTCTATACGGGCGTTAAAAGCAACGGAGCAGTCCTCCTGAGTGCCGTTCTTGATGTCAATACGGACATCAGCCATAGCCTGACCGGCCATCAGTAAAGTTGAGGAGAGTAATACAGCTGCAACAGTTTTCTTCAGTAAGTACATTGCTAAAACCTGCATATGAAAAGCATTCGACGAACATGTCCGCGCCGTCCTGCAGGGATAAAATCCAACCATCCTCAGGAGCGGCTCTGCCCGTGGAAACGGCCCCTGTCAGGCCCCGTTTCCTGCTGGAAATCTGATTCATCAGAAGCACTGAGCTGACGGGCTGTAAGGCAGCACACTCAGCCGGCCATGAAATTACGGACTGCAGGATGATCCTGCGACCTTATGTGGCCCGGGCTTCCGGTATAAGCGCATTTGACAGGCAATTAAGTGACATAAGGGCATATTTACCGCCCTGAGCATTACGAGCCTGCGGACTTTGCTGATTGTAGCATTACCCGGCCCAATTAACTCAACTTTTCTTGTCAAAGCACCTTATGGTGCCGCTGCAGTGCAGCATGGACCAGGGCCTCTGCGCCTGGCCAGGGTATGGCCGCCAGGCACGGGCCTGACGGCCGTGGCCGGCGTGGCCAGCTGTGGCAGGGCGGGGCGGGTCAGACCTTTTTGAGGTCGAGGCACTGCTGGTACATCTCATTGATGAGATCGGTGGTGATGTAGACGATGGCGCTGTCGCCCTCGCCCTCAAGCTCCAGCACAGGCTCGTCGTAGACCTCAAAGGCATATTCGTTGAGGGCCTCGATGCAGTAGTTGCCCGAGAGCAGGCCGTGGCTTACACATATGCCGTTGAACTCGGAGAAGACCATGGCATCAGTGCCCTGAATGGCAATGGCTTCAATGACCTCTCTGGTTTTGGCATTGAGCATGGAGTTAATTGGGTGGGTTGATTCTGATACCACCTGGCCCTGTTCGCTGGTATGGGCCGCTGCGGCGCTGCGCTCACGGTCCTGAGCTTCGGCCACAGCGCCCTTCTGACCTGCTGAGTGCAGCTGCTGGTTCTGCTCAATGGCCTGGGCGCCCTGCAGGGCACCACTGACATAATTGCTGTTGTCAGGGCTCAGTCCGGCGGCAGCAGCGGCGCCCACAGCCGAGGCTGCTGCCGATGCGGCGGCCGGGGCGGTGCTGTCATAGCCGCCATAACGGGCGCTGTCAAACTGCTCCTGCTGCCTGGCCATTTCCTCATCACGAAGCTGGGTAATAACTGCCTGCACCTGCTCACTTTCGGCAAGCTTGGCTTTAACTTTCTCCATGTCCAGAGTCAGAGGCTTTTGGCTCTGAGGAATGAAAACACTGCTGCGCCAGCTGTGGCTGCCCGGAGGATCCATATATGGCCGGCCGTCAGCACGACGCCTTTCTTCAGCAAGACGGCGGGTACGGGCCATATTGTCACGCATCCTCTTATTGCGGGCACTGTCGTACTCGCCATTTTCAAGCGCACGGGCAAAGGCTGCCAGATCACCCTTTGGAGCCGGGTCGTGTCTTGCAGCTGCTGAAGATAAGATAACTGGCTCAAGGAACTGCAGGCGGCGCAGGATGGTGGTGTACTGAGCGCATGCCAGGTCAACAACAAAGCCCTTGTCTATTTCAAAGCCAAAGGCCAGAGCCAGCATCTGACGCAGACGGGTAGTACCTCTGTTACCCAGCAGGGCTACAGGCAGGGAGTAGCTGGAATCAAAGACATCTTTGACCTTGAGCGGGCCCTCAAGACGGATAATACGGGCACAGCTGTCCAGATACTCACAGGCAAAGGATACACAGTCGTTATAGCGCTGCAGATGGTGGCAGCTTACCACCTCATGGGCCAGCAGTGATACCAGACCCTGCTCATCAGAGACAGGCAGCAATGAGTTCATCAACTCCAGTACCACGTAGGCGCAGTACAGGGAGAAAAGGAAGTCATCGTAGGCTGACTTCATGCTGGCATCCTGGTACAGCTGCGGAATACTGAGAATACGGATATGGCTGATGGAGCGGCGCAGCACATTAAATGAGGTGCCGGTGGTATTGGTCAGATAGTAAGGCACTACCTGCACACCTATTGAGGAGCTCAGCAGTGAGCTGACCTCAGGCATATGGCCAATGCTGATGCCCTTAGGGAAGCCTATGTGGTAGGCATCATTTACCTGCAGAGCAAAGCGGCGCAGAGCCTCAAGACGCTCAGGCCAGTCACGGTTTACCGCACAGTCAACAATAAAGCGGTTGTAGGCAATGCCCGGAATAAAGTATTCCCTGATGTAGTTGCTGGCAATGCGCTGTGGAATCAGTCCGAGCTCACGGCTGATATCAACCTTGCCCTGAATGCGGTAGAAACGGCTGTGATCAGAGCACAGCACCTTTCTGAGCACAGGAACCACGTATTTGTCATAAAGATTGCCGGTGAACTCGTCGGCAAAGAGCGATCCTTTGCCAAAGACATAATCCCACTCAGGAGAAAGCAGATGATTGAGCTTTTCCTGATTGTCATCATTCTCAACCTCTCCTGTGTAGGCACCGGCAAGATCTACGGCACGACGGGTGGCGCAGTACTCAAGGAAAAGGAAATTAAGCCTGGAAATGACACGGGCTGAAGAGCGGCGCAGCTCATCACTGTCCTTGCGGCCGGTACGACCACCATTGATGAGTAGCCCAAGGCGCTCAAGCAGATGCTCAAGCTCATACATGAGATCAGAAACAGCAATGCCCTCGGCGCTCAGACCGTCGGAGACATTGCGGGTAATCTGATCACTCATGGACTGCAGCACAGAGTGATTTGGTCTTATTACGTCCTCAAGCTCGGCAATGACCTCAGGCTGAGCCTTGCGCATGGCTGCGGCATCGCCAAAACGTATCCTGCCCCTGCCACTGTCAACAGCCTGGTCAGCATGCAGCGCACGGGCCCTGTTCTTACGCGAGCTGGCTGCACCTGTGGTACCGGCCTTGCTGCGGCCCCTGCCAGCTGATGCCTTTGCAGCCGCTGCACCAGATGCAGCAGCTGCATCATCATGAACTTCTGAGCTGATACCGGTCCCGGAAAACAGAGCCAGAGGCTCCTCGGAAACATGGGTGTAATCGTCGCTTAAACCAAAACGGCGGGCATAATCCTGATAAATGTCCTCGCGCTCAGCTTCCTCGTCAGCAAACTTCTGTTCGTCCTTCTTGCGTCTGATACGGCGGGTAGCTGAATACACAGGCACGGCGTCATCAAGGTCCATGCTCTCAACGCCCTTGCGCAGATCCGAGGCCATCTTCTGTGCGGCATCCTCGTCGTCCTGGGCGGCATCAGCCTGAGCTGCGGAGGCTGCGGCTGCGGCAGCGGCAGGTGCAGCTGCCCCTGATGGCGCTGCAGCGGCAGTGCTGGCGGCGGTGCTGGCACAGGTGGCGGTGCCGGCGCCCGGGTCGGAATATTTCTGGCCCAGGGCCTGAGCTACGGCAACACCCAGATCCTGGAACTCGTCCTTGAAGATGTTGGAGCGGTAGTGGCGAATCTGGTTGCTTTCCATGCTGGTAGGCGAACGGGCGCCCTGCCACAGTATGCTCAGAGCCTCACGGAATGCGGCCAGCAGGTTGCTGCCAATGCGCAAAAGCTCGCCTGGCTGCATCTGCTCAAGGTGCTCTGTAAGGGCATCAATGGCATCGGTAAAGGCCTGAGTGCGACTGTCGCCCTGGGCACGCTTCATGACGTTGCAGGCAGTAATACGGGCAACCTCAATGAACTCGGCAGGTGAGAACAGCTCATGGAAATAGAAGGCTGGCAGAGCATTGCCCAGCTGCTGCATGGCCTTGGTGATCATGAGGTCGCCACGGGAGTTGAGGGCTTTGACAGTGCGCAGATAAATATTGAGATTCTGGTCGCTCAGAACCAGACGGGCATCTTCATTGCCCGGACGGTGCGCCTCATGGTACAGGGCTGTGGCAATGGTACGGATCAGCACTACCTTGAAAAACGGTCTGTTCTTGATCGTATTGCGCATCAGGACCTTGAGGGCATAATCAGCACTGAGATCACAGCGGCTGTCGGTGAACATGAGCAGGTTGAGTGCCAGCAGGGTATAGAACTCCTCAGGAATATCAACCAGACGTGATCCGTACTTGTTGATAATGCGTGAGAGGTAGATATTGATGGCATAAGGCTCATGACGGAACAGAGCGCAGTAAAAGAGCTCATTGTTGAAATGAGTTACCGGGTTTTGCAGATGGCGGTCAAAGTAGTAGAGGCTGTGATAGAAAAGGAAAGGCACAGGATTGCAGTTGTTAATGAGGAAATCATTAAGCACGGCAATCTCAAAAAAGCGCTCTACAGTCTGCTCGTCGCTCACGCCATTACTGTCGAGAATGGACGGAGCAGCTGAAGGAGCAAAGAAACGGCGCAGAATAAACTCAAAGCCCAGCACCTTGTTCAGGCGGGGCATCTGCTTGAGCGGGCTGTAAATGAACTGCTCGAGGTTGGATCCGTAGTCACTGTTGATGGACGGACGTACCCGGACCGGATCATTGGCTACCTGATCGGCATTTTCAGCCCATACCAGATAGTTGTGCACCATCAGATTGACGTAATCTGAGGTGTAAGGCACCACGTGGAAGGCCTCATCAGAAAGCACATTGGCAATGGGTACGGCACTTGGGTTGCGACGGGCCTTTTTAGGCGAGCGGCTGTCATCCTTGAACAGGGAAGGATCAACCTCAGCTGAAGTCGAGCGGCTGCGTCCAGGCTCATTGTTTCCGGCACTTACAGGACAGCTGACAGTCACAAGACTTTCATGGCTCTTGCCCTCACGCACCGAGGCGGCGGCAGCTTCGGCATTGCGCGCAACTGCCGGACTGCTTCTGCCAGCAGCGGCGGCTGCAGCATGAGCCTGCTCGGCATTAATGCAGGCACGGCGGGCCAGGGCATCAGGAGTTGCAAATGAGACAGTGTTAATCAGCTCATGAGTACTGGCATGACTTTCCCTGTACATGGCCTGGCGTAAGGCATTGTCGGCCGTCCTGGCCCAGGCAATGCGATCCTGATCACTTGGCCCGTTGCTGACAAAACTCTCCTGAGAATATGGGCTGCCATCAACAAGGCCCGAGGCAGCTGTGCCTGCACCGGCGGCTGCGCCCGCACCGGCAACAGCGCCCGCACCGGCGGTGCTGTCGCCAGCGGCGCTGTCACCTGCGGCGCCAGCTGCGCTCTCTGCTCCGTCTGTACCAGCTGCGCCGTCTGCGCCCTCGACGCGGGTAAAGCCACCGGTGAGCTTAAAGGCAGTGATAGCGCTGTTTTTCATCTGCAGCGCAGTGGCCGCATCGTCCTGACGGCCATCGCAGACGTAAAGCACCAGACGGGTTGAGGCAAAATCAGGAATGGTCAGACGGGCCTGATGGTCTACCATCAGACGAGACTGCAGATCCTGCATCATGGAGGAGATATTGCTGTCATCACTGACATCAACAGAGGCAAGGCGGCGGATAAAATCCTGGTTGTAGCCCGGGCGTGCCTGCAGCAGGATCTCACGGTTAAAAGAGGTGTTGTTAAGCTCAAAATCCCTGTCGCTTTCCTGAGAGGACCAGGTAATAAAGTCTTTGTACATGCCTTTGACACGGGCACGGCGCTGATTGAAGCTCAAAGAGCCCAGAGGACGCTGACTGACAGGGATATAGCTGCTTGGCTGTACCGATGGGGCCGGGGCTGAGGTAGGAGTGGATCCGTAGGTGGCCGGGGTATAGACAGCATAGCGCTCACGCAGCAGACGTGCATAAGGGAAGTCCTCAGGTATGGATATTTCCACCTTGGAGGCACCTACAATGCGTGAGACCAGATTGATGATTTCGACTATCTGCTCTTCAGTCCACTCAGCTGGCTTGGGTGCAATGTACTTGGGATTGCTGAAATCGTAGAAGAAAGAGCCAAATTCGCAGACGAAGGAGAACAGCGATTTGATATAGCGCTCAGCATCACGCGGCAGCAGCATATCCATAATGGCCGAGTTGAGCACCATGCGCTGATTGGCATCCAGAGGGGCAGACTGAGCAGCACCCAGAAACTCAAAGACATGCAGCATGATATTGTAATTGGCCAGCTTGGTGCGGGCACGCATGATGATGTCCTTCTCATTGTTGGTCAGAGAAGTCTTTTTGAGATTGGCAATACGCTGCAGATCGTAAATATCCTGATCAAGATTGAGATCAGGACGGGGAGTAAGGTAAATGCTCTGATATATGCTCAGATTACGCGGTACGGCCAGGGGCACCATGCTGATGCCGGCACGCAGCATAATGCTTACCACGCGGTACAGATACTCGGTGGAAACTATCATGCTCTTTTCATCATAGTCCCCAGGCATCAGGATAATCTTGAGGGCCGCACAGAGATCCTTGAACTTTACCGTGTAGATACCCTTGTTGCGGGTAATGCCGGCAATGCGGTCAAGAGCACGGGCAAAATCGCCAGGCAGGGGCTCCTTGCGGTTAATGCGCTGAACAATGGTGTCCAGCTCATATTCTCTGTTATCGCCTTTTAGAGTACTCATGAAAACCTCATTCTGACCACTTGCAGTCTGCCCTGCTTCATAAATGCGCCCACCGGCACACCAGTAGAGCCTGCGCCCCAGCCACTGCCCCTACAGTGGCGCAGCTACGGGCCGTGCCCGTGTCACAGCGCCCTGTAAAGGGAGCATCTGGATACTGAACATTAGATTCTACCGAATGGACCTGATTAATATGAGTGCCATTACGAATTAAACTCAAAAAAGTGCACACTGTGCACAAAGTTGCAATACAGAACTCACGGTCAGACCTGAAGCTGTGCTATGATTAACGGTTCCGCCTGCCATGCCAGCAAACCATTGCCCCGTCAGCGGGCACCGTACCCCACCGCCGCCGCAGCGTTGGTGCAACGCCGCATAAGCCCGCGCCGCCCACCTGCCTCCACCACGGCACAATTCTCCCGTTCTGGCCACGCGGCCGTTAATCTCCCCTGCCAGCCAGAAATCGCCCAGGCTCCCGTCCAGTCCACACGTCCGCCTGTCTCTTCCTGCCCGCCAGAACCACTCCCGGCCCAGGAGCTCCCCAAAATCACAGCCCCGCTTAGAGCACTCCTCGCCCTCACGAAAGTCCTCAGGCCGTCTTAGCTGCTCACAGTTCATCTGCGAAACAAGCCCAGGCGCTGTTCGCACTGCGCCAGCTCCTTAAAACCTGCTGCCTGCAGGGCGGCGCTCAGAATAATTCTGGAGAGCAGCCATACTTTTCAGGTTGTTTGCTGTCCAGAAAGGCATGGCTGAGCAATGCACTGCGCGCCGTACAGCTGCTCTCAAGCGCTCGAGGTGAAGGTTGAGAGAGGGCAAGGTAAACGGCAGCTGCTGCTCAATCCACTCCGTATACCCGCAAGGACATTTCCGGGTAACCAGAACCGTGCACAAATATAGCTTTCACTCACAGCCCAATTGAAGTGACATGATTTGACCAGAGGTCAGGCCATACTGTCATCATCAGCTACAGGCGTGCCTGCCTTATCAGTAGAACATCCCCGGCCACCACAAGCTCCATAACATCAGCACGGTCATGCCTGACGCCCTGCCACCACACCGGATAACACTGCTGCTCATCACCATGGTCTCAGAGCCACAAATACCAGAGGACAAGCCGCAAGGTCACATTCCCAGTACCGGCGCCGGCACCGGCGTACCCCACACGGCGACCCCCTCAACAGCACCACCAGAATCACCATCATAGTCAGCCTCAAACCCGGCCCAGGCGGCCGGCTGAAACTCCACATGATGAGCCTGCCACGTAACGCCCTGCTCTTTGCAGTATGCTAACCATACCGTTTTGTACAGCAATTACTTGCTTAAGACTGTTATCCTCAAAGTCCCTTGCTTAACAGGCAAGGCCGGCAGCGGACCTGTGACCTTAGGCATCTGCAGCGCCGTGACCAGCGCTGCTCTCAATCCCCCAGCAGGAACAGCGCACATCAGGCGCAGCATCGCTGTTATAGCTGAGCTCAGTGTCTGCGCCGCTCTGCCGGTAACTGCCATGATGACTGCTCTCTGGTGCAGCTGCTTCAGGACCTGGCTGTGTGCTGCCGGCCCGCCCAATCAGCTGAATACAGGCCGGGGCAGGGGCTGAGCACACACTACGTCTGTTAAAAAGCATCCTGGCGGCATGTCGGCCCCTACGGCCTCGCGTGACAGCTGATCCATCACTTTTGCGTGCATTAGTTGTTTTACAAAGCATTTACAGCACAGCACCCTGCCCGTATCAGCGCATTGCTCGTATCAACAAACTGCCCATATCAGCGCACTGCTCGTATCAGAAAAGTGAGTGGCAGGCTGCACACTGATGCTCTGACAGATATCAAAAATTGATTTGCCCGTCATGGCATCAATAGCATGCAGACCCATGGAACTGGAGCGTTCAGTCAAATTAAATATCAGACAGGAGCCTAAGCTGCTTTGCGCATACGTCACGGCGTAAGACAGCCGAACTGGCACTGTCTTGACTGCTCATAGCGTTGAGCTCACTTCGGTCATACGTCTTGACAGCCGGGCCCGTCATGCTGCCAGAAAAACAAATGCAGGTCTGTACGCCCTTTCCACAATGGCTGTTGCCTTAAAACTGGAATAAACATACAGACCTGCAGTATCAGATGCGGCGGTCATCTGGCCCCCTGGAAAGCTGCGAGCTCATGAGCACATGCTCATTGCTCAGGCCCCGTGCATGGATCAGAGGCCGGGAGCTGTGAGTGGCCATGGACATGGCCTGAGACATGACAGTGGGCCGTAGCATGGCAACGGGCTGAGGCAGGGCCATGGGCCCGGACATGTGCAGGGCTCAGTGCACGTCACCGGGCAGCAGCCCGGGCAAGGTCAGGGGTGGTATGCCCCGGGCTGCAGGGCTGCTGGTGGTCAGAGATTGTCGTCAAAGTCGATGGCCGGGAAGAGCTCTTTTGGCTCGATAAAGGTTACGGTGGAGTAGACGTGGCAGCCATTCATAATGGTTACCAGGCGGTCGCCCACTTCGATGTCCTCAGGTTTGACGCTGTGGGAGCCGTCTTTGGTGGTAATGGACAGCCCACGCTCGAGCTGATATAGAGGGTTGAGGGCCTGCAGGCGGCTTATCAGACCGGCCAGCTGCTCGCGACTGGCGTTGAGCTCAACACTGACCTTTTCATCATAGAAGGAGCTCAGAGCGCGCTCAAAGGCATCAAGTTTGTCTTCGCGCTCATAGACTATGTCCTCGATAGAGGACAGTTTCTCAACGGCACGGTTAATACGCTCAGCCGCATTGGCGGTAAGGCGGCTGGCAAAATAAGACGGCAGATCAGAGGTAAACTGCGGGCCCAGCTCCAGCTGATACTCAGCGTGAACAAGGCGACGCTCGAGCAGCTCGGTGCGCCCCTGCAGAGCGCGCTGCATTTCTGGAATCCAGCGGGCATTGAGATCAATCTGATGGCGCTCAATGCGCTGCTCCATGCCTCTGATGAAAGTCTCCATAATCTGCTCACAGCGCACAATACGGCTCATGAGGCGCTCCATAAGAGCTCCCATCAGGCGGTCCATGTCAGGCAGCAGACGATTTACCAGAGCATTGTTGCAGGCATTAATGCGCTCCTGAGGGTTACGGGCATCAATAATTCTGATGAAATGAGCAATCTGTTCATTGCGGCGCAGCACGTACTGAGGCACGGACTCAAGGGCCATCAGGGCTGAGTTGAGCCTGGTGTTATAGCGCTCCAGTCTTTCCTGAACACCGTGCTTTTCAAGCTCCATGCTCAGAAAGTCAATGCGCTCACGGTAGCGGGTAAAGGTGTTGCCCAGATGGAGCTTCATCTCCCTTGCCAGCATTCTGAGCATGGTGCGCCTGCTCTCAATACGTTCACTGAGATTGTTGCCATTAAGCAGGTGCAGGGAACGGGAGAAGGACGCAGTGCGATCGTCAATCATGCGCAGGATGATATTGTCCATACTCTCCATGGTTGAGTTTATCCACCTGCGGATATCCTCATAGAGTACAGGAGTAACTGTTTCAGCAGCTGCAGTTGGGGTACTTACGCGCAGGTCGGCAGAGCGATCACACAGAGGACGGTCTTCATCATGACCTACAGCTGAAATAATGGGCACAGGTGACAGTGCCACCATGCGCACTACTCTTTCATCAGAAAAGCACAGCAGATCCTCAAAAGAACCACCACCACGGCCAATAATGATGACATCAATACCAAGACGGCGGGCATTGGTATAGGCCGTATGCAGGGCCATGAGTATGGATTCAGGAGCATCAGGTCCCTGTACCTTGGTATCAAAGAAGATAAGCTCCACCATAGGATTACGGCGCATGACATTGGTGGCGATGTCGTCCTTGACGCGGCCGTCTACCGAGGTGACCACGGCAACACGGGCCATGATTCGTGGCAGTGGGCGCTGATTGGCATAAACACCCTCACGCTCAAGACGCTGGTCCAGCTGGCGCAGCTGCTCCATTATCTGGCCGCGACCGGCAAGGGCCATTTCATCCACGATAATCTTAAGGGCACCGTTTTTTGGATAGACAGAGTTCTCACCGAAAATCAGTACCTGCTGACCAATGACCGGCTCGAAATTCAGGCGTGCCTTGCGATTGGCATACATCAGGCAGTCAACACATGCATTCTCATCCTTAATGGAGAAGTACATATGATTGCGTACGCTCAGCTGTGAAATTTCACCCTTGACCAGAACAGATCCCAGACGCTTGAAGAAGTCATTGGTACGGGACACGTAATCGCTGACAGTAAAGGCGCGACTTTCGATTTCCTGAATATTGTTCATCAATATTACGCGAGCAGCCTCTCAGCCAGACAGGCAAAGCTGAAGAGAAATCGCGTCCTCCTGCAAATGTAAGTGGTGAAAACAAAACAACAGCCCCGCCCCAGGGCGGCAGTCCCCATAGCGGCAGTCCTCACAGGACAGCCACCATGGCCGCAGTACCGGGCAGCGGCAATCCCCATGTGGAGGCAGCTGCCTGATGGCCGGTCCCTGCCAGCAGCAGGCCGACAATACTCAAGCGACATCTCTGCACCGGACAGCTGCCAGCACCAATGCCACTGAGATAATAACCTGAACAGATCAGATAATGCCATGCCTGACACTTTATTGGAACATGGTGCGCAACATAATCGCAGCCCCGTCCTGCCCTCCCTGCATTATTGCAAGGCAAGGCCAGGTAACTGAGCCAGGTAAGCCGGGCAGGGTCAGCCCCTGACAGGCGCAGCTCAAAAGCCATCCTGCAGCCGCAATGCCTGACTCCCTGCATCGAGCCACAGTCGCCCCTATTTATGCAATGACCTGGCACTTCCTGGCCATGCCCCAGAGTGGAGAGCATAACTTGCGAACATGCCAAGGGCTACACAGGGCGCTCTGGCGACAGTTTCCACGCGGGCAGGTTTTTGTTAAATTGCTGTTGACAGCTGATTTAATTTCTATATAATGAGCGTCACTTGAGTTGAGCACTCAACCCAAGATGCCTGATGGCGCGTTAGCAAAGCGGTTATGCAGCGGATTGCAAATTCGTCTAGTCCAGTTCGACTCTGGAACGCGCCTCCACTAAGAACCCTTGAGGTTCTTTTTTTTTCGCCTGTATATTTTACTCCCACCTCAAACAGGCAACGCCCCACCTCCCGGCACTTGCTACCTGGAACTTGCTGCCCAGCACCTTTTATCAGGCTCCATTTCCCATAGCGTCATACTTTATTCCCTGCAAAATAAGCCAGTCCCGGCGACCACCTTTTCTCAAGCTTCTCGAACTCATCACAATTGCCTTCATTTTCGGCACTTACCTTACCTTACCCTGCCCAGCCCTGCCCTGCATTCCACTTATTCCGTGCCCGGACCATACCCGGACATGCTCCCTGGAAATATGCCCAATTATTCCCGGATCTGCCTGCGGGCACTTCCTTAGCGCTGTTCTGACCATACCCTGCCATCCCCTGGTCAGCCTCTGTACGGACCATGAATACAGCTTTGTCTTTGACCTGGCAATTCCCAGTACGCGCCTTATTCCCGGCAAGGGTAGTACCTTTGAGACCTGCCATGGGACGCTCTACGATGAGCTGCCCACTGATGCCAGAACCAGGAAGATCTGATCTCATGACCAATGGCCAGCACTGGCACTTCTGACCGACAGCCTTCATGGCATTAAAGGGCTAATACAGGGGCAAAAGAGCGCTCAAACGGCCCAGCTGCGGGAATTGTGAGCAAAAAGGTGTTGACACTCACAGATATATCCTTATAATGAGCGTCACTTCAGATGCACTGAGCATCACTGAGGCGCGTTAGCAAAGCGGTTATGCAGCGGATTGCAAATTCGTCTAGTCCAGTTCGACTCTGGAACGCGCCTCCACTTAAGAACCCTCGAGGTTCTTTTTTTTCGCCTGAAATCTGGCAAACAGGCCCAGCTAAGACCTCCCCTCCTTTCTTTCTGGCAGATCTGCCACATCTCATCAGCTCAATAATGAGCACCAGACCAGTCATCAAACCAGTCACCAGCCAACAGGCTCATGCCTGTACCACTCTACTTCCAGTCACAGTCACCTGCTGTCTACCTGTTCATTCATTTCTCTTTCCTGACTGATTGCGTAAAGGCAGGTCGATGTCGGTCACAGCATGTTCAGCCCCTGGTCTTCAGAAAGCACTGCAAGAGCCTTTGCTGCTCCCTGTCACGATGTCTAAGCCCATGCTCAGGCACCAGTTCCATGCAGCTACTACCAGCAAGGACATACCAGGCAATGGCGCTGCTCCTGTGTGACACTGCACGGTACTGGCAGATAGCAGCCCGATGATTTGCCGACCTGAATACTCATTGCATAACCCGCTACGCTGTCCGGAACGGGACGGCCTTCAAGACTGTTAGTGAAGTAAACCGGCCTGTCAGAGTGAGGTCGGCTCAGCTCAGCTCATTAAATGTGATCTGTCACAAAAAAAATGTACCTTTTGGTACTGTTTTGAGCTCCAAAAATGCCTTATCTGCTGTGAAACAGCCAAAATGACGGTCAATGGCAGTTTTTTGCCTGTTTCAGGATCCAACTTAGCTTGCCTGTAACACTGATAAATATGTGATCTATGGTTACCTTGATACAATCAGTGAACGACGATCCTTATTGCAGCATTTAACCGCACCATTTATGATCGCCTTGATATCGCTCAGCGTGAATATGTTTACAGGACCGATATATATCAGCTTTGTTAATTAGACTGCAAAAGACAGAGACCGGGTCTTTTGACAGCTTTGCTATGTATATCCTGAGTATTCCAGGATATTTCATGGAAATTCTGGTACTTTTTGAGATTTGGATACCAGTTATGAACAATAACAAAGAAAAATGTGTCACAGCTCACAGTTAGACGACTCAATATAATGCACAATTAAACGCAGTTAAGGCATCGCGCCCTGTACAATCTGTGTTAGTTACGGGGCGCTTTCTAAAAACTTAGCCTTTTCTGCCAGATACCAAATCTGGGATCCAAGTTTGACTGGCCAATGCGTATCACATGCTTAAACTTACTGCTCCTAAGCTATGACCACCACCCATGCAGCAATGTGGACTGCATCTCAGGGAGTCAGCTGCAGAGAAGTTATTCATCAAAGCCCCATCCAGGTAATGAGTTAGCAACTTGAGGCTTTTTATTCAGTACCAGCCTGAGCATCTGATGAAAGCAACACCTGACCAGGCACGACCTGTAAAGACCATTACAGGTAGTAGCAGCCCCTTAGTCTGATCTTCGTTTATACAGAATTCCTGGACAGATACAGTACATAAAGCTACTGTCCGTCCTGTCCCACACTATCTGCCCAGTTTTCCTGACTTTTTATTATCTTGCCTGGCTGATCAGTCAGCCCTGCTTTTCTGCGCTTTTCATTACCAGAAATCCTTTACATAACAATTTACAGAGCATTACTGACAGAAAATATACACTGACTTCCCAACATACAAACGAACAACAAAATCGATAAATTCACTTCAAAGCCACGGCTCACCCCGTGGCTTTTTTAATCTTTGGCAGTCACAACCTTATTCAGGCTGAGCTGCTACTGCAGGCATAAAACTGTCTTTTGATTCGGTCATTTTTGTCCCAGCTCCCAGCGTCAATCCTGATCTTAGCCTGTATCTGCCCTTAACCTTACCGTATACACAGCATACTGCCAGTACTACACGATGGTACTGCCAAATGGCTGTCCTGCCATCGCCGCTCCGCTGTCCCGCCACTCGCTGCGCTCTGCCATTCGCTGTCCTATGCCATGTGCTGCTCTCTGCCATTAGCTGTCCTGCCTTTCAAAGCATCACTGCACTGCCTTCAAACCTTCTGCCATAAAAAGCTCTGTTCGTCGCTTTGCATAAGCTTCGCTCAACAAATGTTCAATGTAGAGTGAAATTAATTCCCTTTTTGCTACTTAACCCCCGACTGCCCGCTTCAGCATCTATAAAGTGACCAGGATTTGTCTGCATCACTGGTCATTTTTTAACCCAGCTTACTAATTGAATGCGATATACATGGCCTTTTTGTCTGATTTTGTCACCGATAAAATATTTTCGCTTCAACCAGTTTTCTTTTGATTTTCACTTTTGTATACTACACATCGTTCGTTAGTTATAGGTAACATTGGTAAGCATATTACATCATTAGTTATTTACAACTAACCTGCCTTAAACGTCCTGTAAATGCTGCATTTATCGCATTTACTCTCAGATAGTGCAGTATGTACAGGACAATAATCCAGTTCAGACTGATATCTTTACTGCCTGGTAATTTTTTAGCCACCCTCCCCATTTCGCTCAACTTTTGTTTAGCCACAGTCCAATAAGTGGTGAGTAAACCAGTCGCCTGATGCAGTGTGAGGCACGACGACTGTCACTGCGAAAATGTCTGTGATGTGAGACTGACGGAGACTCAGTTCAGGCAGTCAAAGAGCACACAGATTAGTGCATGCATCCCATAGCGTATGCGCTCATGCATGCACTCATAATGCAAGTCAGTCTGAACAAATATGTTTATCCCATGCTGCAGCCACCTGCCCATCCAGGGCTGCCGCGTACATGGACAGCAGAGCCTGTCCATGTATCTTTTAAGCTCTGTGCAGCTGGCGCTGCTGCTGGCACATACACGATCAATAACACGGGTAACAGCATGCACTTTACAGTAAGCCGGACCAGAACACCTCATCGGCGAAGACATGCTCCCGTCATTACATAATGGCTTTTGGCTGCTGCTCAATATACATCTGTCACCGTCCTGATAAATACGGTACAAAGTATTTTGCAGCGTATATTTTCAGCCATTCAATGACTGTAAGTCATAGACAGACACATGGCAAAACATGCTTAATTAACAAGATGAGCTCAATTATAACCATGGGCTGACTGATGATTCTGTACAGCTCGGTCACTGTATCTTACGGAGCATGCTTAGGCACCAGAATTATTATTCATAGAAAGGCCATAACGGTCAGTCCTCAAACATGTCGGTCATGCTGCAGCCAGCCAGAAATTGATTACTTATGCTCATGACCTGACAGGCCATCATACAGTCTTATGTATGGCTAAATAGCATTTATGGCACCATGGACCTCAGATAAGAGCCGGTGGATAACTGCGTGTGTGATGTGATTAAAACTGTAATCCCTGATTTGCGACCCTGCAGGACCAGCTGAAAGTCAAACAGCCCTCGATAACTTATGCCCTGACCTGTGTCCTGATACGAACAGCAGACAATGACTATGGCAATTTTGCCGTGCGCAGCAAGCAGGCCGAGCTGTTTGTGTCCCATGGCTGCGTATCATGATTGCAGGCCGAGCTGTTTGTGTCCCATGGCTGCGTATCATGATTGCATCCCAAGACCGCGTCTCATGCCTGCGTACCATGATTGCGTCCTGCGTTTGCTCCCTACAACCCTTAGTCATGTGTGGCCGTTTTACCTGGTTACAGGCTGCTCATGGCTGTCAGGATCATGCATCCCACAGTACTCTGCTGGCGTTTGTGCTTCAGAGGCGTTTCTTTACTTTGTGTGTTGCGTGAATCTGGCAATAGAAGTGCGTGGGCCGGAGAGAGCTGGCCCGCACCGGTATTGGGGCTGGGCTGGGGCTGGGCTTGATTGAATATCAGCAAAACTCAAATGTGGCTTTGCCAGGAGTGATTTTAAAATGCAGGCTTTCTGGAATAACAACAGGCTGACCGTAATCCTGGCTGTATCGCTTGTTCTGCTGGGTACTGCCTCGCTCTTTACCGGAGTGATTAACATCAGCCTGAATGATGTCCTTAGCCTCAACGAGAACTTTGAGCTGCTGCTTATATCCCGTCTGCCACGCCTGATGGCAATTCTTATGGCAGGCTCCGGCCTTGCTGTTGCCGGTCTTATCATGCAAAACCTCTGTGCCAACAAGTTTGTATCGCCGTCAACAGCAGCAACAATTCAGTCTGCTCAGCTGGGAATTCTCATTGCCATGCTCTTCATGCCAGCATCCACTCTGGTAGAGCGCGCCATGTTTGCCTTTGCTTTTGCCATGCTTGGAACATGGATCTTCATATCTTTTGTACAGCGTGTTCAGCTCAAAGACATGATACTGATTCCTCTGGTGGGCATCATGTTTGGCAATATCATTTCCGGTGTTACCTCATTTCTGGCATTTCAATACGACATGAACCAGGCACTGGCCTCTTTTCTGGTAGGCCATTTCTCCACTGTAATTCGTGGTCACTATGAAATTGTCTATCTGGTGCTGCCGGTGATGCTGCTGGCCTGTTTCTTTGCCCGCTATTTCAATATCGTGGGCATGGGCCGCAACTTTTCCAAAAACCTGGGCGTCAACTACAGCCTCTTTTTATTCACCGGCCTGTCTCTGGCAGCCATGATCACCGCTTCAGTTGTAGTGGTAGTAGGCACCATCTCCTACATTGGTCTGATTGTTCCCAATCTTGTGACCATGTATAAGGGAGATAATCTGCGCAACACCATTGTTGATACTGCCCTTGCCGGTGCACTCTTTGTCCTGGTATGTGACCTGACAGGACGTGTGATCATCGCTCCTTATGAGCTGCCAGGTGAACTCATATCAGGCTGCCTTGGCTCCATAATCTTCATTGGCCTGATTTTGTACCGTGTTAACGGATCACGCGGACCATCATCCCGCTGGCAGCGCGTGCGCGCCCTTTTTGGAACTGCCCAGCAGTCATCCTCATGCGGCTCCTGTTCAGTCCCAATCGGCGCCATACAGGGCGGCAGCGCCCGAGCCACTGCATCGGACAATCAGGTCTCACAATGCAATGGTCGCCATGAAGGCGCCACCTCATGCCGCTCTTAACAGAGCATCTGAGCAAGGGCACAGGCCTGAAAGTTCGAAACAATCATTCCTGCAGCTTCCGGCATTTGCAGATGAGATAGAGCAAATCACGAAAAGTAAGGCCGGTGAAACGAAAAAGCCGGGCATGCCCGCCCATTATGTGGCTTACATCAGCCTGACAGCTCCCATCAGAGTAATGCAGACAGCACAAGGTCTCAAGCACAGTAACAGTACTGAGCGCCCCTGCATAGCCTGCCCGACCAATTGCATACGCCGCAAAAGAACAGAGCTTTCATTGCCTGCAGCAATGCTTTGGGCCAGACGGTACGGCATCCCGCTGCTGCAATACGGTACGGCATGGCGCTGCAGCCTGGCGGTCATGCCATGGTCAATGCGACATTAGTTTTCACAGTTAATTGCAATCCAGGAGAGCATTCATGTCTGAGTTCCTCTCAGCTTCGGGCGATGCCCAGAGGGATCCCCAGTGCAGAGCCCATGGGCCTGCCAGGGGCGACTCCCATGGCCCTGCCAGGGGAGGTCCCCATGGCGCAGCCTCCAAGACCGTTGGCTCCTCTGGCTGCAAAGCTGATGAGCTGGTTGCAGCGGCCCGTGAGCGTTCGCTTAAAGTGCGTCTGGTGCTGCTTACTGTTGTGGTGCTGTCAGCATGCTGCGCCTATCTTTTTACCTCCATTAATATGAAGTTTTTTGAGTATGCCATGTCCATTCGCATACCAAAACTTACTGCCATGGTGCTGGCCGCCATTTGCATTGGTGGAGCTTCGCTGATTTTCCAGAGCCTGATTAACAACTACATTGTTACTCCGTGCCTGCTGGGCATGAATGCCCTTTATCTGGTGCTTCACACTCTGATGGTCTTTCTCTTTGGCATGGGCTCTTTTGTCATTACCAGTAAGAATCTGGCCTTTGCAGCTGACCTGATCCTGATGGGCTCAGTAGCCGTGGTTCTGTATAACTGGCTCTTTGTAAAAACCCGCTACAACGTGCTGTACGTGCTGCTCATTGGCACGGTAATGACCACTTTCTTTACCTCGATTCAGACCACTATGGTGCGCTCCATGGACCCTAATGACTATGACGCACTGCTCGTAACGCTGGTAGCTTCTTTTACCAGTGTCAACGCAGATGTTCTGCTCATGTCAGGCGTACTTATGGTGGTGCTGACAGCCATTTTCTATCGCAGGCTGAAACTGCTCAATGTCATTACCCTTGGCCGCTCCAACGCCATTTCACTGGGAGTCGATTACGAAGGCACGCTGCGCTGGCTGCTGCTTTATGTAACCCTGATGATTGCCATTGCAACAGCTCTGGTAGGTCCTGTTTCCTTTATGGGGCTGATTACAACCAATTTGGCCCGTCAGATGTTCCCTACTTTCAGACATAACATTCTGATTACCGGAACCATACTGGTTACCCTGGCCATTTTAATTGCCGGTCAGGCTCTGATTGAGCGCGTCTTTGTCTACAGCATTCCAGTATCTGTATTTATCACCACCGGCGGCGGCATCTACTTCCTCTACCTGGTACTGCGCGCCACGAGACGCAGCATCTAAGGCCGCAGACAACAGCTGCAGCTGAAGCTCCAGCTCTTAACTTCCGTAGCTGAAGCTCCTGCACTTAACAGCTGCAGCTGAAGCTCATGCACTTAACTTCCGCAGCTGAGTATGACTGCCACAAGGGCAGCTGAAACTGCGCAGCAGGTGTTGCGTACCAGTTCTCTACAAAACTGTTTATTTACTGCCAGGGAGCAGCCATGCTTGAGATTAAGGGACTTTCCAAGAGTTATGACGGTAATCAGGTTGTCACAGATGTGAATCTTACTCTGCCCGAAAAGAGCGTCATCTCACTTATTGGCCCCAATGGTGCGGGCAAGTCTACCGTTCTTAACATGATTGCCCGCCTGTCGAGCATTGACTCAGGTGAGGTGATATTCAAAGGACGTGATGTCCGCAAGTGGCAGCGCTCTGAGCTGGCCCGTTTCATGGCCATTCTCACTCAGCACAACAATATCCAGTCAAAACTTACAGTCAGGGAGCTCATTTCATTTGGCCGCTTCCCCTGGTCTCAAGGTCGGCTTACAGCCGATGATGAAAAACTGGTTGATCAGGCTATGGACTTTATGGAGCTCAACGAATTTGCCGGACGATTTCTTGATGAACTTTCAGGCGGTCAGCGCCAGCGCGCCCTGATTGCCATGGTGCTGGCTCAGGATACTGAATACGTGCTGCTTGATGAGCCTACCAATAATCTTGATATTTACCATGCAACCCGCCTGATGGCCACAGTACGCCGTCTGTGCGATGAGCTGGGCAAGACGGTGATTATGGTTCTCCATGAGCTCAACTATGCCTCCTTTTACTCAGACTATATCTGCGCCTTCAAAAACGGCTCTCTGGCCGGTTTTGGCAAGGTTGATGACATCATGCAGCCCGACTTTTTAAAAGAGGTCTATGCCGTGGACTTTACTGTCACCAGGCTCAAAGACAAACCTCTGGCCCTGTACTTTTAGAGCAAAGAGCCGCCTCATGCGGCAACTGTACGTGATATCCCGGCCGCACAGACCTGCCGGGATGTTTCCCAGCTCACTCATTTTCATGAACAAAGGCCCGGCAGCGCCGCCGCCGCGCTCTAATGCAGACGCAGTCGCAGCCTCAGCCTCAGCTGCAGCCCGGCTCAGAGCATGACTGCATGCCCGCTGGCTGCCACGTTCATGAAAAGTAACTGTGCCCCCTTGATAACCGGGTTTCTTCATCATAAGTAACGGCCTGACATAGCTTGCTCACTCCTGGGTTCAGACTGGGAATCAGGCCGTAATCCTTATGCATCCCCATGCAGCCGATTACTGTGGTCCTGGCAATGCCCACCTGCCAGGTTCTCAATTTCACCGCTGGGGCAAGTATTGTCGCCTGCATGATCCGCCATGAAGCTGCGGCTGTGTTACTGCCATGGCAGTGTCAGAGGTAATGACCATGTCTGTAATGCTGTCAGTGTCAGAGGTAATGACCATGTCTGTAATGCTGGCCGTATCAGCGACGCTGGAAGTGCTGGCGAGGCTGGACTTATCAGTGATACCGGCTGCGTCGGTAGATGATTGCCAAATTACTTTAGTTGCTTTTTTTCTTTGTTTTGTTTTGTTGAAATCTTTTGGAGATAGTTATGCCTGCAAGGCACCTGCTCTTTTCCCCACTCAAGAAGGCCATTATGGCCACAGCTGCCGCTGTCATGTTCACCGGATCTGTTTCCAGTGCATGGGCAGATGATACCGTAAGCGTATTTACCTACAAGGGTGACCGCTCCGAAAGCACTGTTGAAGTGCCGGTCAATCCTGAGCGCGTAGCTGTTATCGACTATGCGGTCCTGGATATCATTGACCGCCTGGAGGCTGATGATGCCGTAAAAGGCATGCCGCTTAAGGGCACCATCCCTGAGTACATAAAGCACTTCCAGGGTCACAAAGGTATGGTTAATACCGGTACCGTCAAGGAAGTGGACTTTGAAGCTCTGATGGCTCTGGAGCCTGAAGTAATATTCATCGGTGGCCGCCTTGCTGCTCAGTATGACAAGCTCTCCGAGATTGCCCCTGTAGTATTCCTCTCTGTTGATTACACTCGCCCTCTGCTTGAGAGTGTTGAGCGCAATGCCAGCACTGTTGCAGCCATTTTCTCCAAAGATGGTCAGGCAGATGAAATCATAAACGGTTTTAAAGAGCGTGTTGAAAACATTAAAAAGCAGGTCAATGGCAAGACCGCCGTTGTCGGTCTGGTCAATGCCACCCAGTTCAAGACTCTGGGTGATACCGGCCGCTGCTCCTTTATTGGCCGTGACCTTGGCTTTAACAATCTTGCCAAAGACATAGAAGCTACACACGGCAATGAGGCCTCATTTGAGCTGCTGCTCAAGCTCAATCCTGAATATGTCTTCATCCTCGATCGTGACAGCGCTATTGGTCGCCCTGGCGCCAAACTGGCCCGTGATGTCATGAACAATGAAATCACTGCCAAAACCAGAGCCGCTCAGGAAGATCATATCTACTACCTGAACTCTACTGTCTGGTACCTTGCTGAAGGCGGACTTACTGCCACTGACCTTATGATCAGGGACATGGAGCAGGCTCTGAACATCAACAGGTAATACGCAAGCGTAATCCCCTGACATAATGCCAGTAATACTTAAGCAGCAACAGGCCAGACATGCTGACTCTCCAGTCTTCCTGCAGCAGGAATGCTTTACTGACTGTTTTAGGAAGAGTTAATGGTTGCCTTGCGTACGGGTCAGGTTTATCACCTGCATTTTGCCCATATGATGCTTTTCACGCACTCCCTGAGCTGACCTGTAAGCCTGTATACCTTATTTGCCTGACTGGCTAAACATGCCTTTGGTCAATGAACTGAAGCAGAAACAGCGCCAGCTGTCTGCTCAGTTCATGACTGATGGGCAGGGCTCTGTAAGCCCATTTTTTTTGCCTTTACAGTTGTCTGTGACTAACCTTAATCCCCCTGGGCTAACTTAAGTCCTGCAGGCAGTCACAGCAGCATCCCCTGTTCTGCTGTTAGCAGACTCATATGATCGTCCCTGCAGCTGCACCTCATACGGCACAGTGCCCCCGAACTGAGCTGTTTATGCCCAGCTCTCCCCGTATTACTGTCTTTGCGGAGAGGCTGTTGCCGGTGCAGACCTGTATATACGCATTATTGACCACAAGTTCCGGCCGCCTGCAGAACATGCAGCCTCAATGTATGCCATGAAGCCAGCCGGACCATAAAAGCTTGCCCCACAAGGCGCCCTGAACCTGTCTATCCCCAGGTTATGGGCACTTGAAGCAGCCCATGCCCATCCGCTGTGGTCGCAGCAGCTCATGCTGCGGCAGCATCAGCTGCAGCGCGTGGGTGGTAGCAAGACATTATGCCGGTTCATATGAGTCAGGTGCTTATCCCTGCACCATTGCAGTCCCGACATCGGCAATGTTAGCGTCCGTAGCGGGCTGTGCTTAACAGCAGTTTAAATTTCGAGAAATACTATGGCCCAGCACAAAATTAAACTTTCCTCCCTGTCACGAGCTCTGCTGTTGCTCTCTGCCGGTGTAATTGCCGCTCCTTCCATGGCAGTTGCAGCTGCAGCAGATGATGACGCCGCCCTGCAGGCTGCTCTTAATGCCACCTATGACGATGAAGCTGCCGGCAGCAGCGCTGGTGATGAGGCCATGATTAAGGCAGCCATGGCATCGGCCCCTGCAGCCGGTGCAGGTGCCGGTGCCAGTGATGCCGGCACTGGCGGCGGTGATGACACTGTTTATGACCTCGGCCGTACCGTTGTTTCTGCTTCAGGCTTTGCTCAGGACCTGCGTGAGGCCCCAGCCTCCATGTCCATTGTGACCGGTGATGAGGTACGCTCCATTGCTGCCCGCGATATTGGTGACATGGTTGCAGGTCTGCCTGGTATCGAAATTTCCAAGTCCAAGACTGGTAACTCCAATGTCATGATTCGTGGCTTTGGCTCTGACTACACTGCTTTTCTCATTGACGGCAAGCGTCAGAACTCCTCCTCAGCCTTTATCAAAAACGGTTTTGACCCTAACTTTGGCTATACCCCACCAGCTTCCATGATTGAGCGCATTGAGGTTATCCGAGGTCCGGCCTCCACACTCTATGGCTCTGATGCCGTAGGTGGCGTGGTCAACATTATTACCAAATCACACCCTGAGAACCTCAGCGGTTCCGTTGGTTTTGAGACCTTAATGCAGGAACATCCAGGCTTTGGTAATGCTGCCGGTCTTAATGGCAATGTTAACATTCCTCTGGTCAATGACCGTCTGTCCATGCAACTGCGTGGCCGCTACTACGAAAAGGATCACACCAGCCTCAAAACTCCTGAGGACAAGTACTTAAGTCACTCAGCCAATGACTTTGATCTGTACAACTACGGTGCACGTATTGTCTACAGCCCGGTCAAAGGTCATGACCTGTCTGTCGATGGCGAACAGTACTACATGAAGGCCGGAGCCATGTCGACCTCATCAAAAGGCATTGCCGTACTCAACAGGTACCGCAAGGATCAGATTACCCTCAACTATGATGGCAAGTACGATTTTGGTGATGTAAACAGCTATCTGCAGTACTACAACCACACCCGTGATGATGTGGGTTATGACTTCTTCAGCCGCTCCCTGATTTTTGAGAGCAAGGCAGTTACTCCTTTTGCTTTTAGCAACGGCCAGGCTCTCAACCTGACCTCAGGCTTTCAGTTCTGGCGTGATGAGTTCCGCGACGACAGCAATGCCTCAGCAACCAGCCCTTACAAAGACGATATTACCGGCCATACCCTTGACCACAATACCTTTGCTCTCTACATGGAAGGTGAGTACTTCCTCAGTGACGACTGGATTGCCACCCTTGGTGCCCGCTACAACTACTCCGATATTTTCGGCTCCCACATCACCCCACGTGGATATCTTGTCTATAAGGCCACCAGCAATCTGACCTTTAAGGGCGGTATTGCAGCCGGTTACAAGACCCCTAATGTCAAGCAGCTGGTTGACGGCGTCTATCAGCAGGACAACTTTGGTGCCCACCCTATGTACGGCAGCCCTGACCTTAAGCCTGAGACCTCAGTAAATTATGAGCTCTCTGTCATGTATGAACTGCCAAAGATCGGCTCCCTTACTCTGACCGGCTTCTTAACCGACTTTAATGACAAGCTGGCCAGCTATGACTATGCCATTGGTGAGTCCATGCCAAATGGCGTTATTTGTAATCCTTACGATCAGTCAGTAAGCAACTCACGCTGCACCCTGTCAGCCAACCGTGGCAAGACCCGCTCAAAAGGTATTGAAGTGCTCTTCAGCACAGCCCGCTTCTATGACCTGCGTCTTGAGGGCTCCTATACCTGGACAAATCACGAGTACCGTGATGGTGACAGTGCCGGTAAGGCAGTCAACGCCATTCCAGCTCATGCCGCTATGGCCAGACTGTCATGGGATAAGGAGAACTACGGTCTGTTCCTCAAGGGTACAGGCAAGTTCCGCACTCCTTACATCTCAACCCGCTCCGGAGCCAGCTTTGATTACTACAAGAACTACGTAATCTTCGATATGGGCGGCTACTACAAGTTCAGCCCTGAGGCCCGCCTCAATGTCACCATCAACAACCTGCTGGACTTTGATGCCTACGACGAGTTTGACGTAGTAAAGGGCTCAAAAGGCACCAACAGCTATAACACCTACTACCGTGACTACATCGAAGGCCGCAGCGTCTACGTCAACTTCACCTACGACTTCTAACAAGGACCCTGTGCCTGGCAAAGCATGGCACTGCCATGCCTGTGGCACCGGGCTGACAGCCTGTGGCTCCGGTCTGACAGCCTGAAGCCAGCAAAGCGCCTGTTGGCGGATGACAAAGTCTGCAAGATCTTAGTGCCGAGGATAAAGCCTGCAAGCACTTAGCGAAGGGGATGAAGTCTGCAAGCACTTTAGTGGCAGCAGCTGCAGATTACAGAGCACTGCAGCTGCTGCCCTGTTATGAGAAACAACTATGGAACTCCTGAAAGAAACCATCGATATTGCCATCATTGTCATTCTGGGACTGATGGCTTTTCTGGCCCTGCTCTTTACCATTGAGCGCCTGATCTTTTTACGCCGTGCAGCAAAGAACCTTGATGCGTGGGCCACTCAGGACGAATTTGATACCGCTCTGACCAACAATCTGACCACAATCTATATCGTTTACTCCAATGCTCCCTATGTAGGCCTGCTCGGCACCGTGGTGGGCATTATGATTACCTTCTACGACATGGGCCGCTCAGCCTCCATAGACGCAAGCCAGATTATGACCGGACTGTCTCTGGCCCTTTATGCCACTGCCCTTGGTCTGGTTGTGGCGATTCCCTCTCTGATTGCCTATAACGCTCTCAACCGCCGCATTGCCGTTGTCAGCTCCCAGTTTAAGGTCCACCTGCAGAGCAGCCAGTCTGCCCCGGGCGTCGCACCGGGCACTGGCGGAGCAGCTGCACCAGCTGCAGCCGCTGCAGGAGCAGCCACTGTCCGTAACGCAGCCTGAGGGAGAGATGCATGAACAAGCTTCCAGAACGCTCGGGCCTGAATATCGTGCCCTTTATCGACATCATGCTGGTGCTCTTGTGCATTGTGTTGTCGATTTCGTCATTTATTGCTCAGGGCAAAATCGAAGTACGCCTGCCTTCATCAAGCTCCACCAGCAAGATTGAGCAGCCCAAATCAATAATGCTTGAGGTTGATGCCCAGGGATTAATGTACCTTGAGGGCAAGGAGCACGACCTTAAATCACTGGCTGCAGCCATAGGTCAGCTGCCACGGAACGAGCACATCCAGCTGCGCCTCGATGAAAAGAGCCAGTTTGCTGTATTTATTTCCATCATCGATCTGCTCAAAGAGCATCAGCATGAGAACTTCTCCATTGCCACCCTCAAAAAAGGCTGATCACCAGCCCCTGTCTGACGCCAGCGCCACTGATGCCTCCAGCCACAGCTCAAATGCCGGGGGCCAACCTCATCTGCAAAGCATTATCAGGCCCGTAAACAACGCAGAGCTGTCCAGCCATGCAAGCCAAGCTGGTCACCACATCCGGGCTGATGAAAGTGCCGGAACAGGCCATGCGGTCACATACAGCAATGATTTGAGCTGCTTTAAGAACAACCCTGCCTGCCCTCATTGCGGTCAGGGTCAGTGTCGCTGCCCAACCAGACTGGCTGGCAACTGCCCGGCAGTTGCTGTGCGTCGTGACCACTACAATGGTCGAGCCTTTATGTGGGCCAGCAGTATTTACCTGGCAATAGCCGCTGTCACCGTTTTTGCCCTTACCAGCCGTGCTGAGGAAAAGCCTCTTGAGCTGGGCGGATCCACTGCCGTGATTGCCCTTGACCAGTTTGGAGACCATGCTCAGGCCAATATCCCTAACATGGCACCACCAGCACCGCAGCAACCAGAGCCGGAACCAGAACCTGTTAAGGATCCTGAGCCAGAGACAAAGCCAGAGCCAGAGGTCAAAAAGCTCACCGAAGAGCCGCATGCAGCACCGCCAGTTAAAAAGGAACGTGAGCGCAAGATCAGGCCTGAACACAAAGTAAAACCGGAGCCTAAAGAGCGCCATCAAGATATGAGGGCACGTCCGCAGCGCAAAGAGCGTGAGCATAAAGCTGAGCGTCGTGACCACAGCGCTGCCCATCCTCACCAGGCATCAGGCGGACGTAAAGGCGGATCCCCTCAGGCCGGTAAGGTAATGGTGTTTGGCCGTGACAATCACCCGGTTCTATTAAAGATTAAGCAGGCTATCGACAGCAATCTGCTCTATCCGCGCCGTGCCCGCATGATGCGTGAAGAAGGAGCAGCCATTGTACAGTTTACCTGGACAAGTTCCGGCCAGCTGGAGCGTCTGCGACTGCTGCGTTCAACAGGCTCGCGTGAGCTTGATGAAGCTGCCGTGCAGACCATTGTCCGTGCCAGCGCATCTTTCCCAAAGGTCAGCCACAACTTTACCCTGCGCCTGCCAATTCTCTTCCGTCTGACCGATTGACCACCAGCCAGCCCGTACGCTGACTGGATGGCCGTCAGCTGGCAATCAGGCTGGCACTCATGCGCAACAGTCAGGCTGGCAGTCATGAATAGCAGTCAGGCTGGCACTCATGCGCAACAGTCGGACTGGCAGTCATGCACAGCAGTGTGCTTATACACCATTCAACATCAAAATTAATGTCCGTTCAGCTGCATCAGGCTGTACGGACATTTTTGTCTCCAGCCCTGCTTTCCCATAGCAATTAACACATATATTCTTTACAAAATATAATACAACGCATTGTACCAAAGACCCATCATTTCACTTTCTAAAGCAACAACGTTTGTGTAATACATTGCAATTAAGATCTTTCATTACAAAACGTTATAAAAAGTATTTATAACCTTTTAGATTTATAAAGCTTTTTGCTTGCAGTTGCAGGAGTATCAGGTCAGTGCTCTCGATGTAATCCATCCTCCAGCATAAGTCCCATGTCAGACACGCCTCATAGCTGCAGCTTATCTGTCAGTGCCTGACCATGCCAGGACAATGGTCCGATTTAAGCAGCTATGCTCATCAATGTGAACTTTTCAACAGAGTTTTGTTAAGAACATGTTCACAATTGTTAAGAAAATGGTCGCTTACGCTTTTATGCCTGTCACTACCCGCTGCACACAAATGGCCTGTATATGCGCTTTTCTCACAATAATTTCAGTCTCACGTAATGTTAACTCTGACTTAACATGGATTTAACATTCAACCCCCACAATAACACCACTAAAAGCAACTAGATATGTTAATCATAGACATTGTCTGTTGTTAGTGATGTATTGTTTTAGGTCTTGTCCCTTTCACTGGGACAAGTAATTCCTCAAAACTCCAGTTTCCGAGCGGCCCGGCAGCAAGGCGTAAGACCATGGGCTTCTCACAAAAATCAACAACCAAATCAGGCCGGGGCATGCACAGCACAGCATCCCTTGCCACCAAAAAAGCCCATACTCAAGTAAGTAGGGGCTTTTTTTTTTTTTTTTCACTTAAAATCCCCTCCCTCCTTATTCTTACCTGAACAATCACCGGTCAAATGATTTGGTCCAGTACAGCCCTGTAAAAGCGAAAAAGGCCATAGATCACATGTTCTATGGCCTTTTTGTGTACACCATGGCCCCTGGAGTGGCTTTGATATGTACCATGAAAGATATGGGCTGCCAGGGGCTCCTTTGCCCGGGCCCCTTTGCCGGGCTCCTTTGCTGGCTTAGCTTTGCTGGGCACATTTGGCTGGTGCCCCATGGTGCCTGGGGCATCCGGGGCCTGCCTGATGCAGGTATGCCTCCTCGCCGTCAGATCAGTCAGAGCATTGATTTTGGCAGTGGTACGCCCAGCTTCTTAAGCAGCTTTGCTTGACTGTCTGGTACAGGATTACAAACGATACCGGCAGAGTACTGATCGACAACAATGCTGTCCAGACTGTCAAGAAAATCTCTGGTTGAGCGAAGCATATCACCGTATTTCACATCAACTCTGGCTCTGACATCAGCAATGTCATTGCTCATTGCAGATCTGAGGATAGCGGCAAGGTACTGCAAGAAGATCCGGCTCTGCAGCTCACTGTCAGTCTCAGGATCTGTTGTACAGCCTTCAGTGTGCTGCTTTACGTCCTGAATTGAGGTATCAACCTGTGGACAGGACTCGTAAAGGGCAAGCACCATGGCACTGCTAAGGCTAAGGTCATTGGTTATCAGCACCTGGAAGCCATCATACCTTGTCCCCTCCTCCATCCTTGATGATAAATACACAGGGGCTGTATCAGGCATACCCTCAACATACTTGCTCACGTCATAATCTGAGTACTTTTTGAGCAGCCCTTTCTGGCGCTCTGTAAGCCTCTTTCCTCTAGTATCAGATTTCAAAAGTTTTGACCCACTGAGTACTAGCACTAAATACGTATCGTAATCTGCAAATATATAGTAGAATCAGGGCTTATGAAAAAAGTAGAATGCCCTGATTCACAGGCTGCCCA